>JAOUKJ010000177.1 GCA_029882675.1 Cyclobacteriaceae bacterium | reverse complement strand
TCCATCATGGTCCTGAGTACTCGTGCCGCAACCAACCGGTCTTCTTTTTGTAATGATTTACCCATTTTTTCCAGTTTATCAGCCGGGAGGGAGATGGCATCGAAGTCATCCGCCTCACCAGCTGCCTTCAGGGCCAGTTGGTGAACCTCATTATCTTTGTCGTATTGCAGGTTGAGGGAATGTATTTTACCAAGGGAATACTCTCTGACCTTGCCTTCGGCACTGTTTACCATTTGTATAATGGAAGACTCGAACATCGCGGGCTCCAGTTTTTCCATGAGCCGGAGACTGTAAATGATGTTCGATTCCTTATTGCTTTTTATTTCATTTTCCAACACCTGGTTCACGGAAAATTCCTGTCTTACTTCGATGTCCTGGCTTTCTTTGTTCCTGACCAGGGTGTTTTGCAGGGTGCTTTTATAACCCTCGTGCATTTTGTTGGTGATGATATACCACATGGCCAGCAAAGGCAGGGAAAAGATGGTTATATATAATAAGGTGAAGAACTCCACATTATTGATCGTTATTATGAGCAGACCGGCTAATACACCGGCAAAGGCCGTGACAATTCCCTCTACCTTGGTTTGCACATCAAAGCGGATACTGGTGTCTACGGGCAGGAAGTATAGTTTAAAGGAAGGCCCGTCAAGCGCGTCTTTTAGTGCATCGATAAAGAGCTTACTCATGGCGATGATAATGAAGAAAAAAATGAATGTGTCGTTTCCTTCTTTTATATAGCCAAAAAAGATCCCCATAAAGACGGCTATACCGGTAAAAAGGCCAATGAGCATCGGGTTGATGATCAGTGCAACACGCAGGCCATATTGGGCGATGACTTTATCTGTCACAAAAGTCTGGAAGAGGAAACTAAAAATAACTACGGTGGCCTCAAACAATGAGAGAAAAGTAGGCAATGCAGTCGGGCTAAATTGTTGTGCAGTCGCCGACAGGAAAGCATAATCAACAAAGGATATCGTGATCATGGATACGATGACAAAAGCAGCCATGAGGACAATGTATTTTGAACGCAACATTTTAGGGTAACTGATCCTGCCAACTCTTTTATGCCCACCGACAGCATGTAATTTTTTTAAGGCTATAATTGCCACCATGAGTAAAACTCCTCCTTGTGCGAGCAGGCTGATGGACAGCAAATCGGTCACTTCAAGTATTTGCAGTAAAATAGGGATGGAAAACAGGGCCAGGATGGATGCGATGAGCTGGCCTGTATCGATACTGCCAATGATTTTTTTGGATTCACGAAGAGTGAATATCCGTCCAAAAGTACCCCAAAATAAAAGCAGGGTGAGGTAATTAAATGGCAGGACTATAACAAAAGCAGCAAAATATACGTTTTTAGGATCTGCAATGGTTTTAATTCCAAACTGGAGGCCGAGCAGGATGATCGTCATGGCCAGAAGTGAAATTATGGAGAGGCTTGCATAGGGTATCCTGCTTTGGAAAAAGTTGTATATTGATATCAGAATGATTCCCACTACTCCGGACAACAAAAAGGCCATCGGTAGGTCTTTGCCCTCATCAAAGGTTTGCAGAAAAAGGGATAATGCACCTACGTCCAATGTTGCCAGGAAAATCCCCATAAAAAAACCCATGCCCAGCATTAAAAACACGCGCGTTGCCTGTGCTTCCTCGACATCGAGTAACTTATAAATAAACTGCTTCACGATTTTAAATGGTTTCCTTCCTAAGCACTAAGATAGGACAATTTTTTTATTATGTAAGATTTGAACGAAAAATAAATTAATTTAAAGACAATGGTTGCATTTTGTAGAAAATCTCTGCAACCTGGCATTTATGGTGGCCAACCGACAGAAGATGTTTAGTAGTTAATTAAAAAACTATTAATTTTGGAACACTGATTAAAAACCAATGAGAATAACAATGATGAAATTTAAGGTAACTGCAGGTCTGGTACTTATGGTATTTTTCGCTTTTGGCCAAAATATTAATGTAAGTAAAAAGTACCATTTGGTGCAGCTCAACGAGCAAGTCAATACGGGGTATCACGAAGCAGCACCGGTGGTTTCTCCGGATGGCAATACCATTTATTTTTTTGTATCAAACCACCCTGACAATCAATTTGGTAAGGAGGGTAGTCAGGATATTTGGGTATCAAATAAAAGTGAGAGCGGCGACTGGGGTCCCGCAGAGCACCTGGAGAGCCCATTGAATGAAAATCATGGCAATCAGGTTTTCACTATATTAAATAATGGAAATACGCTTTTTATCCGGGGGGGTAAAAAACGAGATACAAAAGGCTTTTCCTTTACTCATCGGGCAGGAAGAAGCTGGTCAAGGCCCGAGGAAGTTGTTGTAGAAGGCTTTGATGAAATGAACCGGGGGAAATTTTACGGTGCCACGTTGTCCTCCGATGGGCAGCATCTCATTATTTATTTTAGTGAGAACCCCCGTTTGGATTGGAGCGACTTGTACTATAGCAAACGCACAGGCCCGGATAATTTTTCACGCCCGGTAAAATTACCGGCAAACATCAATACAGGGTTGGATGAATTTGGCCCTTACCTGGCTCCAGATGACAAGAACCTTTACTTTGCCAGCTCCAGAAGGGATATGGGCCTGGGAAGTTCAGATCTTTATGTGACAAGACGGTTGGATGATACCTGGATGAATTGGTCGAAACCTGTTAATTTGGGTTCACCTATCAATACACCCTTGTTTGACGGCTATATTTCTGTTGATGCCAATGAAAATATTTACGTAGCTATGGCAGGAAAAGCCATTGATGGAGGAAACCTCGACCTGTACCATGTTCAACCAAAAGAGATAAGCATGTCGCTGACCGGAATCATTACTGACCTCAAAACGGGAGAAAATATTTCAGCAAATGTTGAAGTTATAAGGGATACACATGCTGATACAACGGTAGTTTCTTCACGACGAGAAGGTAAATATGAGACAGGATTAAGGGATGAGGGGAATTATCAGCTTAAAGTGTCGAAAGAGGGATATCTGGGTGAAACAGCAACGTTTGCCCTGAAAGATGTATTTAATGATACGGTGGTTGTAGTAGATGTAGCACTGGAACCTGAAAAGCAAACGGTTAGAATAGCCGGAAGTATTTTTGATATAAAGACCAATGAGGTGATCACAAACGCTAAAGTATTTATTTCCCGGGAGGGGGACGAGCAGCAATTTGAACAAGGAGCCAAAAATGGTGAATTTGAAAAGGTTATTGACTATATGGGCAATTATCAGGTAAATGCCTCAGCCACGGGCTATATGGATGCCGGAATTGTAATTGAAACAACCGAAGGCGAAACACTTTTTACCGGAGATATTTATCTTGAACCGATTGAAGTAGGCACCACCGTAGTTCTTGAAAATATTTATTTTGATTTTGATAAAACTACCCTGAAGGAAGAATCCTTTAAGGAGCTAAACAAAGTAGTGGATTTCATGAACAATAATCCGACAATACACGTGGAAATATCCGGCCATACCGATAGCAAAGGATCAGATCAGTATAATCAGGATCTGTCACAGGGGAGGGCCGAATCTGTTGTAGCATATATTATCAGCCATGGGGTCGATCAAAACAGAATGGAGGCCAAAGGTTATGGGGAGTCCAGGCCTGTGACCACCAATGATACGGATGAAGGCCGGGCAGAGAACAGGCGGGTGGAGTTTACTATCCTGTCAAAATAGAACAGTGCTGTAGAAAGGAGTAAGCCAGGTTGTGTTGTGACTATGGATAGACCATTTGTTTCCTGTTTCACGATCGCCTATATTCATGCATCTTTATAATACTGACTCTAAAAATCAACAGATCATGAAAACCCCCTTCCTGCTGTTTTTGTTATTTCTGCTATCTACGCGTGTTTTTTCTCAGGCTTTTACGGAAGATGACCTGAAGGTGCTCCCGGGCACCAACAATGAACTGCTGCACAGCTACCTGCTCGGTGAGGCGGACAAGCAATTTGAAGCACGACGGAAAAACCTCCGGGAGGTCATGCAGTCGAAAGAAGGTCTGCAAGCCTGGCAGGAAAAGCTCAGGGCAGAATACAGGTCCTGGATGCAGTTTCCTGAAAAGGGGTCATTGAATGCCAAAATTACTACCCGCGTGAAAAAAGATGGATACAACATGGAAAGCGTTGTGTTTGAAAGCCGGCTGGGGCATCACGTCACGGGCAATATGTATATTCCCAGCAACCGCAAAGGAAAGATACCCGGCGTGTTGGTCACCTGCGGGCACTCCTACAACGGCAAAGCCCTGGAAGTTTACCAAAGTGCGGCCATCCTGTTGGCCCAAAACGGGATAGCGGCCTTTCTGGTGGATCCCTTTGGGCAGGGAGAAAGGTTTCAACTACTCCATACGGATGGGAAACCCTCTACACGGGGCGGTACCATTGAACATACTTTCATAGACTACGGCGCCAACCTGCTGGGTACGGATGCTGCGGCCTTTCAGCTTTGGGACAACGTACGGGCGCTTGACTATCTGGAGTCCCGTAAGGATATAGATCCCGAGAGACTGGGGGTGACGGGTAATTCCGGAGGGGGTACACAGACCACTTTCATCATGGCATTTGACGACCGCGTGAAGGTAGCGGCGCCATCGTGCTATCTGGTGAGCAAAGAGACCAAGTTTCATACCATTGGCGGTCAGGACGGATGCCAGCAGTTTTATGGCGAAGGTCCGTTGCTCATGGAAGAAAACGACTTCATCATTATGCGGGCACCAAAACCCACCATCATGCTGGCTGCCGAGCAGGATTATTTCGATTTCAACGGAGCAAAGAAGGTATATGCTGAGGTTAAAGAAGTGTATGATTTGTTGGGAGCCCCTGAAAAAATAGACCTCTTTTCTTATGATGATACCCACGGTTTCACCCAACCGCGCAGGGAGGCGATGGTACAGTGGATGAAGCGCTGGCTCCTCGATGTGGATGAGGCCACAAAGGAAGAAGGGGTGGTGCCTTTTACCGAAGAAGAATTACTGGTTACATCAACCGGGCAAGTGGCGACCAGTTTCGATGATGAGGAGTTGCTACAGCAGATCAATCTGGATAATTACGTAGCATTGCAGACTTCGCGCGAGCAGTTTTTGGCGGAGAGTATTATTACCAGGCGGGCGAAAGTGGCCGAATTGTGCGGTTATGTGAAACCCGAAGGGGCAGAATACAGACAAACAGGAAAACTGACCAATCTGGTGCCCGATATTATAAAGATTGAACTGCAAGGGGAGGTGCCCGTGCCCGGACTACTGTTCAGGCCAAAGCAAATTGATAGCAAGCTACCCGTGACCGTCTATGCAGGTGACCAGGGAAAGTACAGCAGCATCACCAATGGTACCGTAGACCGGGAACTCCAGGCCGGACGACTGGTCTTTGCCGTTGACCTGCGGGGCTTTGGAGAAACACAGGACGACACGTTGAAAAACAACTACATTGATGGCACGAGCAGGGAGTGGCGTACTAGCCGTATTTCCCTGCATATGGGACGGCCCCTGATCGGGCAACGGGCAAGTGATATCAGTCTGGCCCTCAACTGGCTGGAGCAGCAAGACTTTGTGGACATGAAAGACGTGAAAGTGATCAGTTCAGGACTGGCCGGTACGGCGGCCTTGCATGCGGCATTTCTGGATCCCCGTATTAAAACACTGGAGCTGGACAATACCCTCACTACCTGGAAAGAATACCTGGATAACCCCATCAACCGGGATCAGACTACACATTTAGTGCCCCAGGCGCTGAAATACTATGATCTGGGTGATTTGATTGAGGCAACGGGGGCCGAGGTAAAATAGGGAATTTACATGGTCAGTGGAAATTTGCCTACGGTCATGGGTACCATCAACCTGACATTGAAAACGAATAATTTTTGGTATTTCGTTAAATTATCTCGATCAAACTCCGGTATTGATATTTCAGGAATACAATTTACCTTTAAAGTATTGAGGATAATGGTACCCTGACTACAATAATTTCTCATCAAAATTCAGTAAATTTGTTTAATGAAACGGGACATCCAATATATTGATGTTGAGATTGACAAATTGACGAACTCCGTTGAAAATGTAATTACCGGAGACCGCTTTCAAACAGATGTTTCTTTAGTTGACCGCCAGGATATAAAATTGACAACAAAGAAAAAAGGTTGGTTGTTTGACTGGAAATCTGAACATGAGAAGCCTGACAGGGACGTTTACAAGCTGACCATTGCAGGGAACCCGGAAATCATACAGGGACTACTTAGTTTGACGGAAAATGAAGACCATATTTATATGCACCTGATTGAAAGTGCTCCATTTAATTTGGGGAAGGATAAAGTTTATCTTGGCGTTCCGGGTAATCTTGTAGCTTTTGCTTGCAGGATTGCTTTTCATAGGGGTTTTGAAGGATATGTTTCATTTACTTCAAAAACAGCCCTGATTGAGCACTACAAGAAAACACTTGGAGCTGTTAATATCCATAGGCAGCTAATGGTAATTAATACAGAAGCAGCGTTAAAGCTGATAGACAAATACTTTGAAAATTAATAGTTATGGGACTGATTAAAGAACCTTTGGATGTTGACTTTTTCTTTGACCCGAAACCTCTTACAAAGGAGGACAAAAAGTCGATCAGTGATTTTATAAAGGCCGATAAGGCCAAACGGAAGCAAAGAAAAACCCCTAAGAAGGGGAAACACACACAACATGCTGTCCCGTAGTGACGGGAGTCGCCATGCGCAGCTTATGTTAAAATTCTGGCCTTTGTGGCACGGATAATAAATTCTACTTATATTGAAAAAAAGAGTCCACTTTTTGCGCACGGACGCATACACTAAACGTTAGCATCAATCTAAATAGGACACTACGTCAAATGAAAAGGATATTACTAGTGATACTTATGGGATTAATTTCAGGACAAAGCTTTGGACAACTTTCTAAAAAGACAGAGTATGTAAAAGTTAATGGACTTGATATGTATTATGAAGTATATGGAGAAGGGGAGCCACTTTTACTTCTTCATGGTTGGACACAATCTTCAAGTTTTTGGTCAGAATATATACCAACCTATGCCAAACACTTTAAAGTTTACGCTATTGACCTTCGCGGACATGGAAGAACATCCCAACTAACAGCTAACTTCTCAATTAAAGAATCTGCCAAAGATATTTTAGAACTGATGGACCATTTACAAATAGAAAAAGCAAAAGCAATTGGTTTAAGCTTTGGCGGTCTAACCTTACTTGAGTTAGCCAGTTCTGCCCCGGAAAGAATACAAGCAATAATTCTTATTGGTGCTTCTCACAGCTATAAGGGAGGAGAAAATAACGAAGGTGAGAATGCATTTTCTTATGAAACTCTACCAAAGTCGTTTGTTGAAGAACTAAAAAAAATACATTACCATGGTGAAACTCAAATTAAGGCGTTATTCAACCCAAATCTTGACTATCAAATCAAACTAAAAGATGAAGAACTAAATGCATTTAATTTCAGGACTTTGATTGTCCACGGGGATAGAGATGAAATACTTGGTGTCGACCCAGCAATTGTACTGCATAAAAACATTCCGAATTCGACATTATGGATTGTGCCAAACACAGGACATATTGCAATTACAGAACCAAACCTAGATGCTTTTCTAACAAACAGCCTTCAATTTATGAATGTGGACAACGATAACAATTAGGACTCAAAATCAGGCGGGCGCAGGGCGTCCCTGCTGATTTTTCCTAAGTGTTGGCGTGCATGCATAAACAAACGCACTTATTAGAACAGACAAGAATATGCTAAATAGGAAGGAAACTGCATGGAAAAAAAACAGAAAATTTGGAGATGTTAAAGGGGGACGGATGCGACCAAAACTTGCGGACAATATATTTAACAGACAACATAATTTCCTTCCACCAACAG
>JAOUKJ010000176.1 GCA_029882675.1 Cyclobacteriaceae bacterium | reverse complement strand
AAAGGCCAAAAAAGAGGGACACTACTGCTGAAATAATAAGGGGAGTATTCTGGGCCTCAATTTTCCAATAGGAAAGCATAATACCCATCACAATCCACCCCAGGGTACCAAATACCCTGATCAAGGGAAATTCTTTGCCCGGATCTTTCATTTGCGCCATGGCAATGGCATTCGTCAAAGCAATAGTAGGCATATAACAGAGGGAATAAAGCAGGATAGCAATATACATCCACAGGAAATTATCCTGAATAGCGGCAAAATACATCAATGCAGCACACATTAGGTGCAGTACGCCAAGTACCTTTTCAGAAGCAAAATACCTGTCGGCAATTTTACCAATAAAAACGGGCGACAGAATGGCTGCAATGGATAGGGCACTATACACCAGGCCTATTTCAGCGCCTTCAAACTTCAATGTTTGGCCCATAAAGGTTCCTATAGTCACATACCATGCGCTCCAAATCAGATAATTAAAGAACATCATGACCATAATCCTGATTCGCGTTGATGAATTCATAGTATTTTATTTAGTGGTTGGTTTTAGTCGATTATCCAAATAAATAACTTTTTTTCACCAAATAAAAGCCGGTTGAATAAAACTATCGCGGGCTTCTATCGCTCGAGCCACCCTATTCTCACCTTGAATTAATCACTCTTTTATAAAAAGGATGGTGATGGGAGCAGCGGGTCGTTTTATTGTCTTTAATGCCATCACCTGTCAGCACATCAATTTTAACTTTTCCATGCACATGAATAATTTTATGACCCTCGAGAATAATACCAACATGCTCCACATGTCCCTCATCATTTCTAAAAAATGCCAGGTCACCCGGCAATACCTCTTCAATTGATTCGATACTCACTCCATGTCCGGACTGCAAATAACTATCCCGATGTAGTTTGTAACCTGCTATTTTAAATATCAATTGCACAAATCCTGAGCAATCCAGTCCAAATGGCGTTCTTCCGCCCCATAAATAGGGGGAGTTTAATAACCGGCGGGCCATTTGATTAATAAAATCAGCATCGCGCTTCTCACTCAGCCGTTTAGCTTCTCCATTGAAAGCCAGTTGCTCCTCCATTTGAAATATTTCGTTGGTTGCTATGGGTATGATACTGCCCATAAATATATTAACCTGCGACTTATTATATAAAATGGTGGAAGTCACATCCAGGCAGGTTTTATAATCAGAGGCATTGATTTGCTCAAAATAATCTTCCGGGATAACGACATGCTGATTGGCCGTTATCCATCCGACATAATCATCAAAAAAATTTTTAACCTTCAGCCACTGCTTGTCATTGCTGTACTCCATCACACTATAATGCTCACCAAACACCAATTGCGACACCATTTCACTTCGATGATCCGGGTCTTTCCTTATTGGCACCGCACTAAGCCTGCATATTCCTTTTTCTTCCATAATAAATCAGCTCCTTGCCCTGTCAAGTTCCCTTTTCAAGTCTTTTTCTTTGATCGAATCCCTTTTGTCGTGTATTTTCTTACCCTTTGCCAGTGCCACTTCAATTTTTGCCAGTCCACGGTTATTGATAAACAATCGGACAGGAACGATGGTCAATCCTTTTTCATTTACTCCTTTTTCAAGTTTCTTCAACTCCTTTTTCTGTAGGAGGAGTTTTTTATCCCTGTCCGGATCATGCTTTCTGAAAGAAGCTTTTTCATAAGGAGATATATGTGCGCCATGCAAATACAGCTCCCCCCCAGAAAAAAAACAATGACCGTCAGTGAGGTTTACCTTCCCCATTCTTATGGATTTTATTTCCGTACCGTCCAGCACCATTCCTGCAACGTATTTATCCAGAAACTCAAAATTGAATGAAGCCTGCTTATTCCTGATGTTTATGTTATTAGAAAATATAGCCGCTTTATTTTTTTTCATTTTTTATCTTTTCAAAAATTTCTTTAATTTTTTCCTTCTTTATAATTTTTTGTCCGGTTGATCCTTCCGCAATTTTCCTGTCTTTGACATGTACTTCATAATGGCATATTATTTCATTACCAATAATTTTTTTTATCGTTGAATGGATACATATTTCCTCACCCACCAGCGCAGAGGCCAGGTGGTTTACAGAAACATAAGTCCCTATTCCCTCTTCATCTGCGTCTCTCATTTCAACAACAAACAGCCTGGAAGTCCACTCCACATCGCGTGCCAGTGCAAAGGTAGCGTAAACAGGATGAACTTCTTCACCAAAAAAAGAAGCAGTATCTTCTTTTTCCACCACTCTGGTAAAACTTTTTACATCACCTGGTTTATATTTCAATATCATTTAAAAAGTCATTCTGGCCATTGCTGTAACTTCCAGATCATCAAATTCACCTGCTATGTATTTAAAATGCGCAGCCATTGCAATCATCGCTGCATTATCAGTGCAGTATTCAAATGCCGGAATAAATAAATTCCAGCTTTTTTCCTCAGCCAAAGCCAAAAGCCTTGTACGCAATCCGCTATTGGCAGACACCCCTCCGGCAATAGCAATTTCCTGAATATCAGTTTGTTCACTGGCCTGAACCAATTTTTCCATCAGCATACTGATGAGGTGATCCTGAAGGCTGGCGCATAAATCATTCATATTTTCCTCAACAAAGGTGGGATTCTTTTGTCTTTCCCGATTCAGGAAATAAAGAAAAGCCGTTTTTATCCCACTGAATGAATAATCAAGGGCAGCCATTGCCGTCTTTGGGAATTTAAATTTCTGCGGATCTCCTTTCGCTGCCAATTGGTCTACCACGGGGCCTCCCGGATATGGCAATCCAAGCATTTTAGCACATTTATCAAAAGCCTCACCCACGGCATCGTCTTGTGTCTGCCCAATCACTTCCATATCCATGGCAGAACGCACGATGACAATTTGGGTATGTCCACCACTTATGGTAAGGCATAAAAAAGGAAACTTCGGTTTGGGGTCATCGATAAAATGGGCAAGTATATGTGCCTTCATGTGATGAATTCCAATCAATGGCACATCCAACCCAATGGCCAATCCTTTCGCAAAGGAGGCACCTACCAATAAAGCCCCCAGCAAACCCGGCCCCTGGGTAAAAGCCACGGCATCAAGATCTTTCATGGCCACATTGGCTTGTTCCATTGCACGGCGAACTACAGGGACAATTTTTTGTTGATGTGCCCTGCTTGCCAGTTCAGGCACGACACCCCCATAAATTTCGTGAATGGATTGTGTGGCGATTATATTATTAAGTACCTTGCCATTACTAATTATTGAAGCGGAAGTTTCATCGCATGATGATTCAATGGCAAGTATTGTTGGATACATAACACGGTATTTTTGGCGCAAGTTATTAAAAATAGGCTTTTAAAAGTAGTTGCAATTTTTTTTGCATCCCTGTTTTTTCTTTTGCTTCTGCTAATGCTCCTGGTGGATACACCCTGGATGCAAACAAAAATAGTCAATGCCTTAACCAAAGCAATCGATAAAAAGACAGGATTTACCACGCGGGTTGATAAAGTAGGCATCTCCTGGTTTGATCAGGGCACCATTGAAGGCATTAAAGTATACGATCCGGAAAAAAACCTGATGGTAAGCCTCCGGGAACTGGAAATAGACCTCAACCTTTGGGCCGTCATAAAAGGGGATTTTTATCATATCGACCATTTACACGTTGACAGGCCCTCCTTATTCATTACACCCAATGCGCTGAATGACAGCACCACCATCCTCAATATAAACGCTTTCATAGGTCGGCTTTTGCCAAAAAAAAAAGACACTGCCAAAGTTTTTCCCCCCATTGTAGTCAACAGCACCTCCGTCACCAACGGTACCTTCGCCTATAACCTGACAAAACAACCCCATACAGATTCTGTGTTTAACGCCAATAATTTCACGATAGAAGATATTGAGGGTCAAACCAACCAGCTTCGTATTAACAGGGACACGGTACAAATCGATATCACTTCACTGACTGCCAGGGAGAAATCTGCCCATATTGATTTGCACCACCTCCATGCGCTCATGACGCTTTCACGTCATAGTCTTTCTTTTGATGGCCTGTCTGTCAATATAAACAATAGTAAAATCAGTGATACGGTCTCAATGCACTATAAGAGCATACAACACATGAAATATTTCATTGACAGTGTAGACGTATATGCCCACCTGGCCAATGCAGAAGTTTATTTTGATGATATCCGAAGGTTTATTCCAAAACTTCCTGAATTCAAAGAAAAACTTACTGTTTCCGGAATTTTTCGAGGGCCAATATCTGATTTTCAATTTGACCGGTTTTCCATTGAAACAGGACAGACCCGCCTGAAAGGAACGGCCAGATTATCAGGCTTGCCCAAAACCAATGAAACTTTTATAGATATCAGGCTCAACCCCTCCCAGGTGAGTGCCACAGATATTGCCCCACTCCTCAAAACCGAAAACAAAGCTCCTTTCCTTGCCCTTGGAACGGCTTCACTATCAGGACAATTTCTTGGTTATCTCAATGATTTTGTGGCTTTTGGGAAATTCAAAACACGATATGGGATCATCAATTCTGATATCAACCTTAAAATCGCAGAGCAGTTCTCAGCATCCCGTTATAAAGGCAAACTGGAACTTAAGGGGTTTCAATTGGGTGACTTTACTAATAACCCAAACCTGGGAACCCTTTCGTTTAACGGGAGCATTAATGGAAAGGGTTTCAAACTCAACCATGCGGATCTTGAAATCAACGGTCAAATTGATACTATTGAAATCCTTAATTACAAATACATCAATATTTCCACGAATGGCCAATTGGCCCACCAGTATTATGATGGCAAGGTGACCATCGATGATCCCAACCTGAAATTTGAAGCTGAAGGCGTCGTTGACTTTAATGACAGCACCGAATCATTTCATGTCACTTCCAAATTAGAAAAAATCAATTTCAAACCACTGGGTCTTTACAAGGAAGACCTTACGCTTAGTGGCGATGCTAATTTTGATTTCAAGGGACTTACCGTAGATGAAATAGAAGGTTATGTTCAGGTATCTGACGTCCATTTAACGACACCCAACCGTGAAGTATATATAGACTCACTCCAACTCATTTCCAAAAGAGGAGAACAACGCGATATTCAGATTATCTCATCAATTATCGAAGCAAAAGTCCATGGGAATTATTCTTTCAGGAAGGCTTACGTGGAGATTCAGACCTTGCTCACTGAATATATAAAAATACTTCGGAATGATGAAGAGGACATCAGGCAGCTTAACCTCACCCTGAAAAATAAATCAGTGAGCGAATTTGATTTGGATTATTATGTCCATTTAAAAGAGGTAAACCCTCTCCTTTCAATATTCACTGATCGGATTAAAATATCAGACCATACTACCCTGGAGGGGAAATTCTCGAATGGTCACACGGCAATTTTCAACTTCACAAGTTCATGCGACACGCTGCATATAGACAAAAATATTTTCATCAATAACCTGATTGAAGTAAACACGTCAAAAATAAGTGACACGACACAAATTTTGGCCATGGCTTATATCGAGTCAGAAAAACAACAAATCAACCAGGTGGAATTTGAAAACCTGCTGCTGGAATCTATCTGGAACAACAATCTGATTGATTTCACTTTAAACCTCGGTCAGGAACGTTTTAATAATGCATTTAATGTGCTGGGCAAAATGGAATTTCAAACCCAGGAAACCAAGATCACCATCGACCAGTCAGACATGTCTGTATTGGGCAAACCCTGGCTATTTGATTTGGATAACCTGATCACCATAAAAGATACCAGCATTTATTTCACCAACCTCAGGGCATATGGAGAAGAGCAGGAAATTAAAATAGATGGGGTTGTATCAAAAGACAGTAGTCAAACATTGATAATTTCATTTGACAACCTCGATGTGATGAGCATCAACTCCTTTATCAATAAAGAGCTGGCCGGAAGATTGGACGGCAATATCCTTCTCTCCAACCTGTATAGTAATACACGTATTGAAAATGACCTGATCATTAGTAAATTCAGTATAAATAAATTTCTGGTCGGTGACATTGAAGGCACCAACAAATGGAATGTGAAAAACCAGCATTTTGACCTGGATCTTACGGTAAAAGATCAGGGAGAGGAGGTAATGAGGTTGCGTGGCTATTACAACCCGAAATTAAGTGAGTCTATCAATATTGACGCTGAGCTCAATAATATCCGCCTAAATATCGTTGAGCCTTTTATCGGACAATATTTTTCAGAATTGAAAGGCACTTCCATTGGCCGCTTTAAAATTACAGGCACTCCCCTTTCCCCAAAAGTAACAGGTCGCGGAGAAATAAATAACGGACAAATGGTTGTAAACTATCTCATGACCCCTTATGATTTTACAGGTGGATTTACTTTTTCAGAGGAGTATATTCGGCTTGATGAAATTACGATTTCCGACCCTTTCAACAATCAGGGAACAATGACCGGCACCATTGCCCATTCAGGTTTCAGGCGGATGATACTAGACCTAAGCGGACAGTTCAGAAATATTCAGCTGTTAAATACAAGCGCCAAAGACAACACTCTTTTTTATGGACAGGGATTTGGGACAGGCACGGTGAAGTTCTCCGGGCCAACCTCCAACCTGACGATTGCCGCTGATGTACGTACTGACAAAGAAACCCGGATTTATATCCCCATTGGGGGTATTGAAACGGCAGACATTAAGGATTTCATTACGTTTGTGGATTTTTCAGACACCACTTTTACATCTCAAAATGAAAACAAGAAACTTGATCTGAAAGGCATTAACCTCGACTTCAATATTGATGTGACCACCGACGCCTACTGTGAGATTATTTTTGATATTAAAGCCGGCGATATTATCAGGGGGCGGGGCACAGGTGATCTTAATCTCAAGATCGATTCAAATGGTGAGTTTAACATGTTTGGTTCACTGGGCATTGTTCAGGGATGGTACAATTTTACGCTATACAACCTGATAAACAAAGAATTTACTGTATTACCAGGAGGCGTCATCAACTGGTATGGAGACCCATACGCCGGCATAATGGATCTCAAAGCCAGTTATGACCAGTCGGCCTCTGTCAGTCCGGTGCTCAATCCTGCCTACAAGGACGCTCCGGAAGTCAGAAGGAAATACCCTGCACGAGTAATTATGGACATCAAAGGGCCCCTGCTCAATCCGGAAATAGACTTTGACATATTAAGCGAAGGGCTACCCCGAAATGTGAGTATCTCTTCGGGCGAGACCATCAATCTGGAATTTGAGTTTGAATCTTTTAAAAACCGTATTGATGAGCAGGAATTAAAGCGACAAGTATTTAGCCTTATCGTCCTGCGTCGTTTTTCACCACCGGAATCCTTTAATACCGGCGGTGCAATATCAAACAGTGTAAGTGAACTTTTCTCCAATCAACTCAGCTATTGGATGAGCCAGGTAGACGACAATCTGGAAATAGATTTTGACCTGGATCTCTCCAGTCTCGATCAGGAAGCCTTCAATACTTTTCAACTCAGGCTTAGCTACACTTTCCTGGATGGAAGACTCCGGGTGAGTAGGGACGGAAGTTTTGTGAACTATGAGAATCAGGTAAGTGCAACTAGTCTGGCAGGCGACTGGTCTGTAGAATACCTACTCACACCCGATGGCCGGATGAAGGTGCGGATGTACAATCGCACTAATTACGATAACACGAGAATAACACAGGAAGGTAACTACTCTACTACTACGGGTGTAAGCCTACAATATACGCGGAGTTTTAATGAGTTTTTTGCCGAGATGGCACGTATTTTTAAATCGAATAAAAAAGAACAAGAGAAAAAAGAACAAGAGAAAGAAGAACCGGTAATAAAAAGCGAGGCCAAACTCAACGAGGAGGAAAACGATGAATAAGTATGTCTTCATAATACTCATGGGGCTCCTCTCCTTTCGTGGCTACCCCC
>JAOUKJ010000768.1 GCA_029882675.1 Cyclobacteriaceae bacterium | reverse complement strand
GGTTCACCAACTGGCCCTGAAGGCAGCTGGTGAGGCGGATGACTTCGATGCCATCTCCCTCCCGGCTGATAAACTGGAAAAAATGGGTAAATCATTACAAAAAGAAGACCGGTTGGTTGCGGCACGGGTACTCAGAACCATGATGGATGATAAAACCATTTTTCTGTTGCTTGAATTATTAAGGGATATTGACAATGAGGTTCGGCTGGAGGCCATCATTACGGCAAGAAAAGTAAAAAGGCCTGAAACATGGAGTGTTTTGATCGAAATGCTCGACTCTCCAAATTTTGGACATGCGGCAAATTCAGCTTTGATTGTAGCTGGAGAGGACGCACTCCATACATTGGAAATGGCTTTTCACAAATCAGGTCAGCGCGACAAGATCATGCTCAAGATCATCTCCATCATTGGTCGGATAGGTGGTGAAAAGAGCCTTGAATTGCTCTGGAAAAAAATTGATTACCCCGATAAGCGCATTTCATCACAGGTATTGGTGTGGCTCCGGTACTTCAACTATCAGGCCCGGACAGAACGCGAACGGCAAACCCTGTTTGAACTCCTCGATGATGATATTGCCAAGGCCATATGGAATATGTCGGCCCTGGTTGAACTGCCCGATCAGGAGCATTTCAAATTGCTGAAAGAATCACTGGAAGAAGAAGTTGGTGCTAATTATGCACACATCTTTATGCTTTTATCTATTCTTTATGATCCGAATTCAATTCAACTGGTAAGGGAAAATATAGAATCAGGCTCAAGCGAGGGCATCACCTTTGCGATCGAGCTGATGGACATCTTTGTTGATAAAGAGGTAAAACCCAAACTCTTTCCCCTCTTTGATGATATTGAAACCATCGATAAGCTGCGTCAACTTCAGGTGTTCTTCCCCCGGGAAGAGTACACAGCCAACGAAGTGCTCAACTTCATCCTCAACAGAAACTTTGATCAGGCCAACCGCTGGACAAAAGCTTGTGCACTGCATGCATTGGCCTTCATGGACGACTTTAAGGTGACCAAAGCCATGGTAGCCCAGCTTTTTAATCCTGATTACTTACTTCAGGAAACAGCGGCCTGGGTTATCTACCATAAAGAAAAGACCATATTTGAAAAAGTGGCCATTCGACTTCCGGAAGAGGATCGGAAATTTCTGGAAAATTCAATTTCACGCAATCAATTGATTGAAGGCCTTGACGATGGGGCTTTTTTGCGTATTGAAATGGCTATGTTTATGAAGGAGGTACCGCTACTCTCGGCCATCAGGGGAGCCCTTTTGTGCGATATAGCCGACCACATGCAGGTGATTCAACTTGCGGCAAACGAGGAGTATATCCTTTCAGACCAATTGGAAAACAAACCCATTCTGGTCATCGCCGGAGGGGACGTAGAACTGACATACAACGAAATGGAAAAAACCAACCTGCAGGTAAAAGACGTTTTCGGTGACTTGTTTGTATTGGATGCCAACCTTGAGGCGCGGCACCTTCAGGCCATCACAGATTCGATCATTTTCTCCATCTCAGCAACAGATTTTTACACTATTATGGGCGATAATCTGGGTCTTGTACAGGATATGATCGCGGGCATGACCACACAATTTGAAAAAGAAAAAATATTAACTTAAAAAAATAACTGTCTGCAATGGCATATAAAATTGATGTACTTATTATCTACGCTGAAGCTGACAATACCACAGCCAACGGGAATGGCTGGGTTGATAACTTTAAGCACTTTCTCTCGTTAATGCTTGAACAGGTATTAGGCAGGCATCCAAACATACTCCTTAAACCGGAAGGTGATACGATTACTGCTGCTGACCTGGGCGAGGTAGCCACGCTGGCACCAGTGCTTAGTCCGGATTTTATTACCTCAGGCGCTTGCCTTGATACGCTGGAAGAATTCGCCCACCAGTGTGGCAAGGACGACAGTAAACGCATATTCAAAGTGCTTCGCAGTCCACTTAAAAACGAAGAACA
>JAOUKJ010000767.1 GCA_029882675.1 Cyclobacteriaceae bacterium | reverse complement strand
AAGCTAAGAACAAAATGGCAGGTCGAAAATAAAATAATGAAAAAAATGGAAAACGAAATAGGTTGTCGCTCCTCACCAAACTATATTGGAATGTGGACTACATACTTCGTGTCAAAAAAATCTTCACCGAAAAAATCCGATATGGGGAATTTATGATAAGCGAAAGGGGATTCCTTCTCTTCCGGCTGCATTCCCCCCCCCTTTAAATATAATATCCCATTTTTTATTGGATGGTTCGATTGGGATTTGAATTTACGGTGTACAAAGGGAATAAATTTATCCATTCGCGTAACGGCCCTGCTGACGACAAAGTCAAACTTTTTTTTAACCTCTTCGGCCCGGCAATGATGAGCTTCAACATTTTGTAAGTTTAAATGCTGTACTACTTCTGAGACTACCCTGATTTTCTTACCAATACTGTCTACCAGATCAAAATGAGTGTCCGGGAATAGTATAGCCAGCGGAATGCCAGGAAATCCACCACCGGTGCCTACATCAAGTACATCCGACCCGGGTTTGAAATCAATGACTTTGGCAATGGCCAGGGAATGCAAAACATGTCTTTCGTACAGGTGGTCAATATCTTTTCGTGAAATAACATTGATCTTGTCATTCCATTCCCTATATATCGTCTCCATGTCCATCAGTTGTGTCTGTTGGGCTTTGGTGAGCTGCGGGAAATAGTGAAATATTTCTTCTACTTTCACAGGCTTAGATGTGGTCTTTTTTGTTTTTTACCAGGTCGTACATGAGTTCCCTGGCGCGGTGAAGCTGGGCCTTTACGGTACCCAGGGGGGCTTCCAACTCCTTTGCAATTTCCTCATAGGAATACTCTTTGAAGTACCTGAGACGAACAAGCTTCTGGTACTTTGCCGGAAGTCTGGTTACAAACATTTGGATTAATTCTACTTTCTGGCTTTTTATGGTCTCTTCCTGCGGATTCAGGTTTTTGTCCTCAATATCAATTTGTACGGACTCCCCGCTATCACTGGTGAAAGAGGTGTCCAGACTCATTGTCTCCAGCTTCTTTTTCCGTATGAAATCGATGGAATTGTTGGTGGCTATCCTGAAGAGCCAGGTGCTGAAAGTGAAGTCTTTCTTAAAACGATGAAGGTTTTTAAATGCTTTGGCAAACGCCTCAATGGTCAGGTCTTCTGCATCGTCAACATTTCTGACCATTTTCAGGATCATATGGTAAACGGGCTTATTGTATCGTTCCATGAGCAAGCCAAAGGCCTGCTGATCCTTTTGATTGATGGCCAGGTCGATTAACCGGAAATCTTCAAGTGCTTTATCAGAAAATTGTTTCTTCAGCTCCATTTAATTTTTTTTGACAATAATACCCCGACGGAGGTGGAAATATAGTAAACCGCATATAGAATATCTAAAAAGAATACAGATACCATGCTGAACTTTATCCCGGTGTGCTGGCAAAAACGCATCACAACAAGTGATAACAGGATCCATCTACCGATAAAACCCGTCATGATCAGGTATGGTTCCTGATTTGTGAAAATTAGCCAGAAGCCGCTGATATAAAGAACAAGCATAGATAAGATAAAACTACCTAAAATCAATTTGTCTTTCAACCGGTAGCGTTTTCCGGCGGATAAATGGCGTATTTTCTGCCTGAAAAAACTACCCCAACTTTTCTTTGGAAGGGATGTTGCCGTAGATCCGGGCGTGATGACAACGTTTACTTTACTTAAATTGCTGTTTTTATTTACAAATAAATCATCATCACCCCCTGTCAGGCCTTCAATTCCGGAAAAGCCCCCCTGTTTTAAAAAGAAAAGTTTATTGTAAGCCATATTTCTGCCCACCCCCATATAAGGGAGTTTCATCAGGGCAAAGCTGATGTATTGAATGGCCGTGAAGATAGCCTCATACCGGATAAATAAATTGAGTAATCCCCGTGATCTTCTATAGGGTGATACGCCCAACACAATGTCTGCTTTATTTTCAAAGCCATGA
>JAOUKJ010000175.1 GCA_029882675.1 Cyclobacteriaceae bacterium | reverse complement strand
CATCTCCCCCGGGCCATTTACAATACACCCCATGATACCAATTTTAAGGCCTTTTAGGTGGTCGGTTCTTTTCCGAATCATTGCCGTCGTTTCCTGCAGGTCAAAAAGTGTACGGCCACAAGATGGGCAACTGATGTATTCCGTCCTGGATATTCTCGTTCTTGTAGCCTGAAGGATACCAAAACCAGTACTATTGACTTGCTTTTTTTCCACTTCCGGGGCGCTAAGCATAATTCCATCGCCCATGCCATCAATGAACAGGCCTCCGGCATCTACCGATGAATTCAATCTAAATGGCTCTTCTCCGCAACTATACTTTACATTTATCACTACGGGCACATCGCATCCCGCCTCCTCCAGTGCACAAAAAAAACTCCGCATTTCAGCTACCGCATGTGCATTTTCCGTTTCCAAAAGCACCACCAGCGTCAAATCCATCCGAAGATCCTGCATCAATCCAGGATCAATATCTTTCGCGTTAATGCTGACAAAGTTGAGTTCCGGATGTTTTTCCATACCCGGCTTATAATCCCGCACCCTGATCAAAGGAAATTGTGTTAAATTCTTTTCATTTAGCCATAGGGAATAATCAACAATTTCCCGGAGGCCATTGGGCAGCATAAAGGATACGGGCTTAGTCCCGGTGTATATAAAATCAGTTCCCAGGTCTCCCATGACCCACTTATCAGGTTCAGGGAGGTAATGGTGTGCCAAACCAGCCAATGTCTTTTCGTTCCACTCCTGCACATCATGCATATCGGCGATTACGCGGGGAACATTACTTCCTCCAATCGCCATCACTTCCCTTGTTTTTCTGCGGCTATAGGCATACGGACTGTAAAACACAGTGGTCACGGGTGTTATTTCATCATGACCTGGACGGGTGGTGTATCTGCTGACGAGATCCTTTGCTACAGGCACTTCATATTCCGGCTCTTCTGTCAGCGAAACCCGAATAGTATCACCGAGGCCATCTTCCAGCAACGCTCCAATTCCTACAGCAGATTTTATTCTTCCGTCTTCCCCCTCTCCCGCCTCGGTCACCCCCAGGTGCAGGGGATACGGCTGAAGCCCTTCTTCATTCAACTTTAACACCAAAAGCCGGTATGCCTGAACCATCGCCTGCACATTAGACGATTTCATGGACAATACAACATTATAGAATCCTTCGCTTTCGCTTATTCTCAGAAACTCCAGGGCACTTTCCACCATACCCAGGGGGGTATCGCCATAGCGACTCATAATCCGGTCAGACAATGAACCGTGGTTGGAACCTATACGCAATGCTGTACCATACTCCTTGCATATTTTCAGTAAAGGAACAAACTTTTCCCTGATTCGTTCCAGCTCTTCTTCATATTGTTTTGCCGTATATTCGTGTTCCACAAAGTGCTTTTTATCGGCATAATTACCGGGATTTATCCTCACTTTTTCCACAATACGTGCCGCGAGCTCAGCGGCATTAGGCGTAAAATGTATATCTGCAATCAAGGGCACGTCAATGCCCTTTATTTTTAACTTATCTTTAATTTCTTTAAGATTTTGAGCCTCTTTCAGGCTGGGGGCTGTCAGGCGCACATATTCACATCCGGCAGCAACCATACGCTCAATCTGCGCCACCGATCCCGCTGTATCCATGGTGTCTTTGGTTGTCATCGATTGTATCCGAATGGGGTAATCTCCTCCCAAAGGGAGCCCCCCTACGTCTACCACCCTTGTTTTTCGCCGTATATACTTCGTCAGGCTTTCACAATACAAGTCATTATTCCTTCTGCTATCCTGCATCCTTATGATTTGAATACGAAATTAAATTATTGCCCTACAAAACTCAGCAATTTCGCCAGGACAATCAACAAGCCGTGCGATTTCATTTATAACATTTTTTCCCACCATCTGATCAAGAGATCATAAAATCAAAAGACAATTGCCTAAATATCACCCAACTGCGGTCGCATCAAAATTTCTTCTATTACAGCCCTTTCAGAGAGGGCATATGCCCCGTAAACTGTTTCAGCCACATCTTCGGGTTTCATAAAACGCTCTTCCGGAATATCCACACCTTTCCAGCTGTCTGTGTGGGTGGCCCCCGGAAGCACTGCGGTCACTTTAATTCCAGTTTCTTTCAACTCTTCCCGCAAAACTTTTGAAAATCCAAGTAAAGCAAATTTAGTAATACAGTAAGAGCCTCCATTAACATAAGGGATAATACTTGCCGTAGAGCACATATTAAAAATATGCCCCTGTTTTGCCGATTTCATGGCGGGCAACAGTGCCCGGGTTATGTGGTAAGCACTGTACACATTGGTTTTCATCATTTTTTCCAGCACTCCTTCCTGTTCATCATGCACGGCTCCCGGCACAAAAACACCGGCATTATTCACCAACACCGCTGGTGATTCAATATATTTCAGCACAAACTCACAAAAGTCTTTTACCTCCTCCTTTATGGCCAAATCTGTTGATTTGATTAAAACCTGAACATCCTGCTTTTGCTCAATCTCATCTTTCAATGCTTCCAGGTCAGGAAAATTTCTTCCACAAACCACGGCATTAAACCCATTGGAGGTAAATTTTTCAACAATAGCCCGTCCAATACCCCTTGACCCTCCGGTCACTACTATCCATTTTTTTTTCATAGCTTAACACCTTATTTTAAATTTGTTCTTAATGATGCCCATAATATTATTAACTTTCGGCATTCGTAGCAATTGATTGAATGAAAACAATAGGGAAATACTTTATTTTTCTTGGCCAGCTCTTTGTACGAAGAGAGACCTTCAGCACCTATTTTCACCTGGTGATGGAAGAGTGTATCCAAATAGGGATCAATTCCATTTTTTTGGTTGCCCTGGTAGCTACGTTTATGGGTGCTGTTACAACAGTACAAACCGCCTACAATCTGGTGAGCCCGTTAATTCCGAACTACATCATTGCTACAGTAGTACGGGACATGACCATTCTTGAACTTGCACCAACCATAATAGGCATTATCTATGCGGGAAAAGTGGGGAGTAGTATGGCCGGAGGTTTGGGGACCATGCGAATTACCGAGCAGATAGATGCGCTTGAAGTCATGGGCATTAATTCAGCATCCTATCTGGTACTGCCCAAGATCATTGCCTCTCTCCTCATGTATCCCATGTTGGTGATCCTTGCAGGCGTATTAAGTATTTTGGGTGGGGCTATGGCCGGAACAGTAACCGGCATTATCACACCGGCTGATTATAAATATGGCATTCAATATATATTCGTAGAATACATGGTGGAATTTGCCTTAATCAAATCATATGTCTTCGCGTTCCTTATCGCCTCCATATCTTCCTTTAAAGGGTACTACACCACTGGAGGTGCGCTTGAAGTGGGAAAGGCAAGCACAAGGGCAGTAACCGACAGTATTATTGCCATCTTAATTGCAGATTATTTATTGGCTGAAATGTTGCTTACCTCATGATAGAGATCAACAACATCAACAAATCGTTTGAGTCCAAACAAATTTTGATGGACATCAACGGTACCTTTGAAAAGGGCATCCCCAACCTGATTATCGGGTCAAGTGGTACCGGTAAAAGTGTATTACTCAAATGTATTGTCGGGCTCATTCTTCCCGATACGGGTACGGTAAATTATGATGGGCGAGAGTTCACGCATGCTTCCCGAACATTGAAAACCGAAATCAGAAGGGAAATCGGCATGCTTTTTCAGGGCAGCGCACTTTTTGATTCGAAGAATGTAGAACAAAATGTGATGTTTCCCCTGGACGTACTTACAAAAATACCCCTGGATGAGAAACTAGACCGGGTAAACTTTTGCCTGAAAAGGGTAGGGCTGGAAAATACCAACAAACTCATGCCCTCAGAACTCTCAGGAGGTATGCAAAAAAGGGTTGGGATAGCCCGTGCAATCGTCAATAATTCGAATTACTTATTTTGTGATGAACCAAATTCGGGACTGGATCCGCAAACAGCCATCCTGATCGATGAATTGATCCAGGAAATCACTGTGGAGTTTGATATAACTACGATTGTGGTAACTCACGACATGAATTCTGTTATGGGAATTGGTGAGAAAATAATGTTTATGTACAAAGGGAGAAAACTGTGGGAAGGCAACAAAAAGGACATAACCCATTCAGGTGTACCCGAACTCGACGACTTTGTTTTTGCCAATAAGGTGATGAAAAGCCTTAAGAAGCAATAAGCAAGAAACAATTCAATTTTTATAAAGGCCTTTCTCCCGAATGATGGCTTCAACAGGCTGGGGAACCAGGTACTGAACAGACCGGCCTTCACTTACCATTTTGCGTATGAAGGTAGCAGAGATGTCCAGGTTTGGTGATTCTACGATATGTACATTGGGGTGTGAATGGATTGTGGTATTGCGCGCATTCGGTCTTGGATAAACATACAGGGAATAATGGTTCAGGATCACCTCTGCGTTCTTCCATTTTTTAAAATTATAGAGATTATCTTCTCCCAGAATAAGGGCAAACTCTTTGTCAGGGTGCTTTTCGCTCAGGTATGTCAGTGTATCGATGGTATAACTCGGCCGGGGCATGCTAAACTCAATATCGCTGGCCTGGAAGTTGTAATTTTCGTAAACAGCCGCCAACACCATGTCATACCGGTCTTGCTCATGGGCCAGTGAGGCTCGTTTCTTAAACGGATTATGGGGCGACACGACAAACCATATCCGGTCGAGGTCGGTTGTTTCAACCATCACATTGGCAATAATCATATGTCCGGTATGCACCGGATTGAATGACCCAAAAAACAACCCTACTTTCACGTTAAATATCTTTTGTTATTAAATAGCCCTTTACAGCAAAGATCTGCCTGGTTAAATATTTATAAATTTACCCACTTTCTCTTTGACGTCCTCAACAGCCGTATTGAGGTCATCATTCACCACGCTGATGTCAAAATACTTTTCATAAGTAAGCTCTTCACCTGCTTTATTCAACCGGTCTTCAATACTTTTTAAACCATCGGTATTCCTGCCAATCAATCGCTGCCTGAGTACTTCTACTGATGGTGGCCTGATAAACACAGCCAGGGCGTCTTTGCCAAAATACTGCTTCAGTGTTTTTCCCCCTTTAACATCCACATCAAAAATCACTACATTTCCCTGGTTCCATATTCTTTCTATTTCACTTTTCAGGGTGCCGTAATACAGTCCTTCATACACCTCTTCCCATTCCACAAATTCCTTATTTTTTATTTTCCGTTCAAATTCAGGCTGCCGGAGAAAGTAATAGTCTTTGCCATCCACTTCCTCCCCGCGCACAAGCCTTGTGGTTGCTGATATGGAGAAACAAAGTTGCGGATAATAGTTGAGTAGATATCTTACAATAGTAGTTTTCCCTGACCCTGAGGGTGCTGAAAAAATAATGGCTTTACCATTCATAGATTAATAATTATACGGCTCCGGAATTGCTTATTTTTCCCTTTATGGAAGAGACGAGGTCGTTAGGCACTTCTCTTTTCTTGCACTTTGACCGGATCATATTTCGAATGGCCTTTTCAAGATTGTACTCCTTAAAACAGGGCATACACATCTTCAAATGTTCATGAAAGCGCTCTTTTTCTTCCGGACACACTTCGTTGTCTATTACCTGATACAGCATTTTCACACAGTCGTCATGACTCAAAGCATCTTGTTTCATATACGGTTTGTCGGTATCATTTTTTAAGCTCATAATCACTCATTATAAATAACCCATCTTTTTTGCATATCTACTCAATTTTTCTTTCAAAAGGTTTCTGGCCCGGTGTAGCCTGGATCGGACAGTGCCGATTGGAATATTTAATATTTTGGCCATTTCATCATACTTAAAACCCTCCAGATCACATAAAATAATCACTGTCCTGAAATCCACATCTAGTCCATTGAGGGCATTGCTGATCTCATCACCAATCATATCCTGAACAGTTTCTACCCTCAGATCCGTGGTGATGGCTTCATCTACATCATCAGAATTATAAAAAGCCTCCACTTCATGATAATCAACTTTTGAAGGTTCTTTGCTTTTCTTTCTGAATTCGTTGATAAAACTGTTTTTCAATATCCTGAACAACCATGCTTTGGCGTTAGTTCCTTTTTCAAAAGATTCAATAAAACGAAAGGCCTTCATATACGTATCCTGCACGAGGTCCTTGGCATCGTCCTCGTTCAGGGTAAGTCGATAAGCGAAGTTATACAAGGAGTCTACAAGTGGTAAAAACTCACTTTCAAAGACCGATTCTTTTTCCTCCTGCGTGTATTTATGTTTTTCTTCTCCTGACATTTCATTTCAAAATTAAGAAATTTATACCCTAAACCAATTCACACACGCGTCATAAAATCACAAGGCCTTTATCCTTTTTTTTGTTTTTAAATAGTAATATTGCGACCAGATGCCTGCAATTCAACTTTCTGTTGTGATCATTACCCTGAATGAAGCGAAAAATATTCAGCGGTGCCTGGACTCTGTCACTAGCCTGGCAGATGAGATTATCGTTGTTGACAGCTATTCAAAAGACAATACAGCTCAAATATGTAGCCAATACCCCAAACTAAAATTCGTCAGAAACACCTTTGAAGGGCACATCCAGCAAAAGAATTTCGCCCTTGACCAGGCTTCGCATGACTTCGTATTGTCGCTTGATGCAGACGAATCATTATCCGGGCATTTACTCGATGAAATAAGGAAAATAAAAGACGATGCGACATCAGATGGTTATTTGATTAACCGGTTAAATGTTTATTGCGGAAAAGAAATCAGACACTGCGGTTGGTATCCCGACAGAAAATTACGTCTTTTTAACAGACACAAAGCCCGCTGGGGCGGACAGAACCCGCACGATAAAGTTATCATGAAGGAAGGCACCAAAAAAAGTGCGCTAACGGGTGATCTCATACACTTCTCCTTTCAAAGTATAGATGAACATTTATTGCAAATTCATAAGTTTGCGGCTATTTCAGCCCACGAGAAATTTATTGCCGGCCAAAGCACTCCCTTTCTTTACACCCTGGTGCGTGTTCCGGTTTCATTTATAAAAAAATACATCCTGAAATTGGGCTTTATGGATGGGTATTATGGGTTTGTCATCAGCGTTCTCACCAGCTATGGCACCTTTATTAAAGACATTCAACTCAGGGAATTACATAAAAAAAACAGGCATGATTGAAATTGCTGAAAACACCTCTAAAAACACACACCATGTCGTGGAGACCTTGTTGGTGGATGAAAAAGGCAAAAAATCCGTATTGGATATTCCCAGTGGAGAAGGCGCCTTTACCCAACGATTACTCCTCCGTGGATACGATGTTTATTCAGCCGATATTGAAAACATACTGAAAATAGAAAATAAGAATTTCAGTCAGGCCGACATGAACAAGCCACTCCCCTACCCCGATGGCCATTTTGATGCGGTGGTCTGTATTGATGGCATTGAGCATCTGGAAAATCCATTTTTATTTGTGAGGGAAAGCGCAAGGGTGCTTTCATCAAAGGGTATTTTAATCATATCTACACCAAATATCAGTGCTATGCGGTCGCGCTGGCGCTGGTTATTCACTGGTCATCACAACAAATGCAAGGTTCCGCTCAATGAAGGCCGCCCTTCGCCACTCCACCATATCAACATGTTCTCCTACCCCCGGCTGCGGTATGTGCTGCAAACAAGCGGGTTTGAAATCACTTCCATTCGAACCAACCGAATCAAACCAATCAGCTGGGTTTACATACTGTTGTACCCCTTCGCCTACCTGTTCACTTCACTGGTTTACAGCAAAGAAGAAAAAGATCCTAAGCAAAGAGTAATCAATAAGACCATCTTAAAAGATCTGCTTGGGAAAAATATTTACTTTGGGGAAACACTCATCATAAAAGCAAGAAAAAAGCAGTAGGCAGTAAGCAGTAGGCAGTAAGCAGTAAGCAGTAGGCAGTAAG
>JAOUKJ010000174.1 GCA_029882675.1 Cyclobacteriaceae bacterium | reverse complement strand
AAGTTATTAACCATATCTGACTATATGAGCGCCTTTTCTATCACCACCATGAACCTATTGCCAAATCGATTGGGGGACTGTTTAATTGGGTATCCCGCACATGCGGGAGTGGAATTGTCTAATTGTCTAATTGGGTAATTGGGTAATTGGGTAATTGGGTAATTGTTGAATTGGGTAATTGGGTAATTGAGCAACTGTTGAATTGGGTAATTGAGCAAATTGGGTAACTGATAACTGTCAACTGATAACTGATAACTGTTAACTGATAACTGTTAACTGATAACTGTTAACTGTTAACTAATAACTGATAACTGAAAAACTGTTCACCTCTTCTGCCGTATCTTTTCAAAAAACACATCAATCAGTGCCTGGGATTCTTTGGCCATCAGGCCACTTTGCACTTTTGTTTTGGGATGAGCCACCTCATCGGAAAGCCGCTGATAGCCTCTTTTCGGATCTGAGGCCCCATATATTATTTTTGCCAGCTGCGCCCAATATGAACCTCCGATACACATCACACAGGGCTCCAGGGTCACATACAGTGTGCAATCGGTTAAATATTTGGAGCCCAGGTGGTTTGATGCAGACGTCATAGCCATCATCTCGGCATGGGCTGTGGAGTCATTCAGTCGTTCGGTCTGGTTGTGGGCACGGGCAATGATCTTTTTATTGGCCACAATTACCGCACCTACGGGCACCTCCCCTTCCTCCAACGCAATTTCAGCTTCTTTCAGCGCCTCGCGCATGAAGTACTCATCCGTATAAACCTCGATCACTTCGGAGCCTTTTTTATTTTTACACTCTCAATCATCTTTTTGCCTGCGGGCTTCCAGACCTCCATATCCCGGTACGGGCACCTAAACAGAAACACCAGCGTTTTCTTATGATAAAGGTAGTACATCAGGTAATTATACATACGCTCGGGTGGCATATTTTGTGTGCCCCGCATGTGAGATATAAACTCAAAACCAATAAATTCCTTTCCGTTGATTTCCCGGATGCCCTCATAACTCATATCCACCTGATCGAAGAGTTCCAGCACACTCGCCTTAAAAAAAAGCATGGCCAATTCCTTGTCGGTGTCTGCCCATTGCGAAGCCCCTATATGGATTCCAAAGTCGATCACCCTGTTTTCATCTGTAAAAGCGGCAATTGGCTTACGTACCGAAGGGTATTTCAGTGCCTGATCACTTTCGGACATGGGGAACATCAGAGCGGGAACCTTCAGCGTCATACCACTGTCTTCAATCTTATATTTTTTCATTTTCTGAGCGAAACTCCCATAATGGGCACCCATTAATAAATAAATACCAATAACAAAATATCTCATCGTATGTATCATATTCATCTTCAATGTTTACTGTTTACTGTTTTTTGCGGTGGTTCAATTAATGAGACCTTTCACGTTGCGCTGGGTGAGTTTTAACCTTAAATCCGCAGGCGGCATTCGCAAACATTTAATAATGTTCTAAATATAACTGAATACACTGCTTTTAATCTAAAGGTTACTCACTTATTCAAGTGCACCAAAAAAAATTAAATGTTTTCACACCCCAGGGGCGGGAAAACATCTTTTTCTTTAATACCTAAAATACGCTTGCGGATTTTAGATATAAATTGTTTAAATCTCATAAATCCGACGGAAAAGATAAAACTATTATTAATTTTGCTGCCTCAAAAATAATGCAAAAAAATAACAACTCATGTGGAGGACACACAATTGCGGAGAATTACGTTTGGAAAAGGTCGGAGAGCAGGTAAAACTTTCCGGGTGGGTACAGCGCATCAGGGATAAAGGCAGCCTGTTATGGATCGACCTGCGCGACCGGTACGGAACCACCCAGTTATTCATCGAAGGCACCAGTGCTTCGGCAGAACTTCTGGAGATTGTGCGTTCCCTGGGCAGGGAATATGTGATCCAGGTCAGTGGCCAGGTCATTGAAAGAATATCGAAGAATCCAAAGATGGCTACCGGAGATATTGAGATAAAGGCTGAGGAAATAAAGATCCTCAACACCTCAAAAGTCCCTCCTTTCACCATCGAAGACGATACTGATGGTGGCGAAGAACTGCGAATGAAATACCGCTATATCGACTTACGCAGGAATCCCGTAAAAAACAGCATAATCCTTCGTCACCAGATGATGCAATATACCCGTGAATACCTTGCCGGGCATGATTTTCTGGAAATAGAAACACCTGTACTGATTAAGTCCACCCCCGAAGGAGCCCGTGACTTCGTTGTTCCTTCACGAATGAACCCGGGGGAATTTTATGCACTGCCTCAATCACCTCAGACTTTTAAGCAATTGTTGATGGTGAGTGGGTTCGATAAATACTTCCAGCTGGTAAAATGCTTCCGCGATGAGGATCTGCGCGCAGACCGGCAGCCTGAATTCACCCAGATAGATTGTGAGATGTCTTTTGTGACACGCGATGAAATACTCGCAGCCTTTGAAGGGCTCACGAAACATGTCTTTAGAAAAGCAAGAGGCGTCGAGCTCGAAGACTTCCCCCTGATGGCTTATGACGAAGCCATGCGCCGCTATGGCTCTGACAAACCCGACACCCGTTTTGGCATGGAGTTTATCGAACTCAATGAGCTGGCTCAGGGAAAGGGATTTAATGTTTTTGACCAATCCGAACTGGTGGCAGGCATCTGTGCTCCGGGTTGTGCTGATTATACACGTAAACAAATAGACGGCCTCACTGAGTGGGTTAAAAGGCCCCAGATCGGTGCCAAAGGACTGGTATATGTCAAATGCAACGAAGACGGTACTTTCAAATCTTCCGTTGACAAGTTTTATACACAGGAAGACCTGAAAAACTGGGCTGACAAAGCGGCTGCCAGACCGGGCGACCTGCTGTTGGTACTCTCAGGCACCATCGCTGAAACACGTAAAGCACTCAACGAATTGCGCTTGTATATGGGTAATGAGCTGGGTTTACGTTCGAATGATGTATTCAAACCATTATGGATCGTTGATTTTCCCCTGCTGGAATGGGACGAAGAGACCAGCAGATACCATGCTATGCACCACCCCTTTACTTCTCCACGCGAGGAGGACATGCACTTACTCAGCACCGATCCGGGCAAAGTAAAAGCCAATGCCTACGACCTGGTGATCAATGGCGTTGAAATTGGTGGTGGCTCCATCAGGATTTTTGACAGGCAGATCCAGCAATCGATGTTCGATGCCCTGGGCTTTACCAAAGAAGAAGCCGAAAAACAATTTGGCTTCTTACTCAACGCCTTTGAATATGGCGCACCTCCCCATGGCGGTATTGCTTTTGGTTTTGACCGCTTGTGTTCTATGATTGGTGGTACGGAATCTATCCGCGATTTTATCGCCTTCCCAAAAAACAATTCAGGAAGAGATATGATGATTGATACTCCGTCTCAAATCAGTACTGAACAACTTGAGGAACTAAGCATTTTTGTAAAAAAACCGACAGAATAACTTAAATTAGTCGAAAACATGATTTATATCATACATTTTAATCCAGACATGTAATACATTTGACACGAATCCTCTGAATTTCATGGTTTACTGGTTTAATGTAAAGGAGGCAGACCTTAATATCCAATTAGGGTCTCCTCTTTTTTTTTGGCCTTATTTTTTTCACATCGCTGATAAAAATTCCGACTGATTATCCCCGAAAGCGGCAATTATAAAACCCGGGTTAAAACAAGCAATCACTCCCGCGAATACTGCGTCCCGATTACATCGAAATACATGCCGGTACCACTCGTATTCCGGTGGGGATCCTGTATCGACTGCTTCGCCAACTGAAAGACCATTGGATCTATCCGGGTGAGCTTTTTCTGCCATGCCTCCACCTTTTCATTGACATTTTCCGGCTCCACCACTTCATGTATCAGGTGGTATGTCAACGCTGTGGGTGCATCGATCATATCACCCAGGTAAATCAGCTCTTTGGCCAGCGCCTCCCCGATCAGCCGCCTGATCCTGGCCAGTCCGCCCCAGCCGGGTACCCAGCCGTGCTGAAGTTCCGGCATTGACAACCGGGCTTGTGGCAGGGCCAGCCTGAAATCACAAGCCAGGGCCAGCTCCAGTCCGCCGCCGATGGCATAGCCATTGATGATGGCCACCGTAGGTTTGGGGAAATCCTCCAGCTTGTTGAACACCTGGTTCCCCCTCTTTATCCATTCATTCACCCCTTCTTTGGATAGGGCGGTAAAATCTTTCAGGTTTCCTCCGGTGCTAAAAGCCCGTTCTCCGGCACCCGTAATGGTGATCATTTTCACGTCCTTGTCTTTTTCAAGGTCATTCAGTGTATCGGAAAGTTGCTCCAGGAAACTCATCCCCAGGCAGTTCATCTTTTGGGGATTGTTAATCACCAGTTTTGCCAGCCCGCCGGCTTTGTTTATGATAAGCGGTGTATCCATTCGTTCTTTTAGTTATATTCTTTCTAATCCTACGCTATTCCCCTTTCAATACCAGTCCCATTTTGCCCGTTTTGAAAATCCGGGAATCCATCGTTTTCATTGCCTCATCTACCTGAGGAGTAAACTCCATCATAGCCAGGATATCTTTTTCCAGGTCAATGCCGGGGGCTATTTCCACCATTTTCAGCCCTTCGGGTGTCAACTTAAAAAGAGCCCGTTCCGTACAATAAAAGACCTCTTTTCCCCGCTCCATGGCGTATTGCCCATTGAAAGTGACCTGTTCTACCTTTTTAATAAATTTTTTTATGGCACCGGGGTCTTTGACATTCAAGCCGTTTTCGCTCACTTCGATATCTGCTTTAGCTGCAAATGTTCCGCAGAAAACAATTTTTTTAGTATTTTGAGATATATCAATAAATCCGCCACAGCCGGTATGTACACGTCCAAAACGACTGGAATTGACATTGCCCATGGCATCTACCTGGGCAAATCCCAGGTAACAGATATCCAGTCCTCCGCCATGAAAAAAATCAAACTGATACCCCTCATCTGTGATGGCTGCCGGATTGTACATGGCTCCAAAATTAAGCCCGGTGGTGATCACCCCATCCGTTTGCCCCTGCTCGATCATCAACACGATATTCTTGTCCACCCCTTCCTGTTTAGCCACCGTTGAAACACCATCGGGCATGCCATAGCCCAGGTTCACCAAACCGTTTTGAGGCAACTCCATGGCGGCCCGGCGTGCAATAATCTTTTTTATACCTTCCAGGCGAAGTTCGTTCTGCGTGAAGGGAGCATCGCGTCTTATGAAAGCTTCTTCGTAATCTGTAATAAAGGTCATGGTTTGGTCCGGTACTTCCACGACATAATCGATAAGTACTGCAGGCACCTTTACTTGTACAGGCACAGCAGATTGCGTGCTGTTGATCTTCTTCACCTGGGCAATAACGATCCCACCATTGCTTTTCACCGCCTGGGCCAGGGAAAGCATGGAGAAGGTACCCACCTCTTCTTCCATGGTCAGGTTGCCCTCCTTATCCACAGCACTGCCCCGAATAAATACCACATCCAGGGGTATGGATTGATAAAACAGGTATTCTTTGCCATTCAGGGTAGTCAGTTCCACCCGGTCATCAGTAGTGGCTGCATTGATTTTTCCCCCTTCATAGCGGGGATCCACAAAGGTATGTAGTCCGATGGAGGTAAGCAGGCCATCCTCCCCGCCGGCCATGGCACGGACAAGGTGGCTGAGTACACCCTGCGGAAAGTTATACCCCCTAATTTTCCCTTCCATTCCCAGTATGCCCATCTTCGGTGCATTGCCCCAAAAACCTCCTATGCAGGTAGCTACCAGTCCTTCCTGTGCCAGGTGGTTAAGTCCTCGCCGGTCATTTTCCCCCAATCCACAAACATGAAAGATGGTCAGTTCCCGGGGAAACCCCGTCTGCCGGTACCGATCCCCCAGGGCTTCCATCAACCGGTCAGGCACGGCATGTCCTGCCCCTCCACCACCTATGCTAAGCGTCATACCGTCGCATACCAGGGCTGCAGCATCCGCTGCGCTGATTATTTTTGGTCGCATTTGTCCATTATTTTTCCGGCAAAATATTGCGCTGATTAATTAAAAACATCCAGGTATCCCTCCAGGGCAATATAAAACATAAAAAGTGAAAACAACAAGGTCGTGCCCAATCCTGCATTTAACCAGGGGCCGTTGGTATGTGTTCCCATCATTTTTTTGCTATTGAGCATAATAATGAGAAAAATAATAAGCAGGGGCATCATCACCGGACTGAAAGCCTGTGATGCAATCATAATCGCAACGGGTTTTCCCCCGAAGACGGGAATCAGCAGCCCCATCGAACCAATCACTACGGCAATGGCCCGGTAAAGTGGCTTTTTCAGGTTGCGTTCCGTGCCCATAAAGTCACATATGAGCCAGGGTAGCAGTACAATATTGGGAAAAATTGATGACAACCCGGCGGCCAATATACCCGTTACAAACAACGCAAGGGCAAAATCCCCGGCCAGGGGTTCCAGGGTACGCACCATTTCAATGGCATTTTCCACATGAATGCCCTCTTTGTAAAGTGTGCCTGCTGCCGCAACCATGATGGCCCCGCTGATCACAAACGTCAGAATCATCGATATCAGGGCATCTTTGTTTTCAGCCCGTAAATCGGCTACCGTCCATTTCTTCTCGGCCACCACCATACTCCGCGACACCAGCACTACAGCTGCCATGGTGGTACCCACAATCCCGGCGATGATCAGGTGGGGTTTGCCCACTGTGGGAATACCTGGTATCAGGCCGGCGAGAATGGCTCCGGGATCCTGTACAATCAGAAAATTGGCCAGGACAAAAGAGATGCCCATCACACCCACCATAGCCGTGACAAATCGCAAAAACAGCTTATGCATGCCTGTCCAAAACAAGTATACCAGCAGGGAAAGGATGACGGCACTGGAGATCAACGTACTGAGTCCACCACTGGCGGGAAACATAAGTTTCGTCGCTTCATCCAGCACTTCTACCACAACCCCCGTAACCCCGGAAATGGAAGATGTGATGGTGACCAGTAATCCGGCAATGATAAAGATCGCTGCAAAGGCACCGAAGCGTTGACGGATATTAAAGATGATTGTTTTTTGAGTGACTATGGTGATCTTACTGATAGCCACAATCATGATAAAGGTGAAGAAACAGGACATGAGCAACGCCCAGGTAAGGGACATGCCGTATCTCGCTCCGGCCAACACCATAGAGGTGACACTGCCCGTACCAATGATATAACCTACAATAAACAATCCCGGGGCAATGGCCGACATCCGGCTTCTGAAATTGGTAAAAAGACCCATGAGGTTTAAATGTTTTAGGCCGTCAATATAAAACATTAACCCGAATTATTCATAGAAACAGTAAAAACGTAATATGTTGTTATTTCTTTTTCAAAATAGCTGTCCACCCTCCCCCACTGGAAAGGTTTAACTGTACGGCACTGTCTTTACTCACTGTTTTAGTTTCCAATTTATAGTCCATGGCATTTCGGGATGCATTTATTCCATCACGCAGGTATTGCATTTGGTATTCGCCAGCACCAAGGAAAGAAAGGTTTAGTTCAAAATCACGGGCTGTCCAGTCAGTCATGGCGCCGATATACCAGTTGTCGCCCTTTCTACGGGCCACAATAATGTAGTCGGCAACAGCGCCTTCCAGCACCACCGTTTCATCCCAGGTAGTGGGTATTTGTGTTATAAAATCGACGGTTTCCTGCTCTTTATTATAGATGGTCGGCGATTCACATAACATTTGAAGGGGGGCCTCATAGACCACATACATTGCCACCTGGTGTGCTCTTGTACCCAGTGCCATCGGTCGGGCAAATAATACGGCATAATCCGCACCACCATTTTCATAGTTACGTTGGTTTGCATTGATCATGGCACCAGGCGTAAAATCCATCGGCCCGGCTGCCATGCGGGTAAACGGAATGGTCACGTGGTGCTCTGGATCAATATCAGCG
>JAOUKJ010000766.1 GCA_029882675.1 Cyclobacteriaceae bacterium | reverse complement strand
CATCGCTGTGGCTATCCTTTCTTTTTAATACTTTTCGGAAATTGCGTTGATAATCTCACAACATGAATGGTAAAGAAAGGATAGCCACAGCGATGCAACTGGGCATACCAGACAGGGTGCCTGTGATGTGCCAATTATCTATTGGGCATTACTTCCTGCACAGTGGAGTAATGCCCCTGGATATCTGGTTTACGACCGAAGGCTTTGCACAGGCTCTGGTTAACCTGCAACAACGTTATCAATTTGATGGTATTCTTGTCAATTTGCATGGACGTGCCCCGGACTGGGAGAAACATGTGGATCGGATAGTAGAAAGGCCGGGAGAGACTTTTGTCTGGTGGAAGAACGGTTGCTATTCGAAGGTACCCCATAATGACAATCCGCATTATTACCAGGCAGACGGCACACGTTATTTTCCCACATTCGAAGAACTGGATCCTGAAAAGTTGTTTTACATTGACCCCTGGGACCTGACCGACATTTCCTGGCCATATACCTGGGGACTAGAGGGGAAAGAATATAACCACGATTTTCCGCCCTGGTGTTGCGATACATTAAAAAGGGTAAAAACGTTAACAGGCGAAACGGTATCCGTCCATGGTGAAGTATTTAGCCCTTTTTCCCAATTGCTGGAATTGCTCAACTATGAAGCGGCATTGATGGGCCTGATCGATGATCCGGAAAAGGCACACGCGTGCCTGAACGCCCTAACACAAGGTGCTGTTGCCCTGGGCATAAAAGAAGTCGAAGCCGGTGCTGATGCCATCGTTATTTCATCGGCATTTGCAGGCAGTGGGTTTATTTCTCCCCGGTATTATGAGGAGTTTGTTGTTCCGTATGAAAAAGCGGTAATCAGTGGTATAAAAGAACGTTTTGATATACCCGTTTACACCCATACCTGCGGAGGAATCGGGGATCGGTTGGACATGATGATGGCCTCCGGAACCAATGGCATTGATACATTGGATCCCCCACCGCTGGGGACGGTGGAACTGGAAGAGGCCGTTGAAAAGACCAAAGGCAAGGTATTTCTGAAAGGCAACCTCGATCCGGTCAATGAATTACTCAACGGCACACCACATGACCTGGAAAAGGCCATCATAAAAAGGCTGAACCTGGCCATGCCCGGGGGTGGTTTTATACTGAGCACGGCCTGCTCTGTTGCACCGGCCACACCACCTGAACGAATCAAAAAACTAAGTGAGATTGTATTAGAGAAAGGTAAATATTAAAATGATGATACCTGATTATAACCGCATGAAGCAGCTCCTGTACAAAGGCAATGCCCCTGCATTAAAACAAATGACTGAAGAGGCGCTGGAAAAAGGCATTACTCCGGAAGAAATATTAAATGAAGCACTGATAGCAGGAATGGCCATTGTAGGCCAGGACTTTAAAGCCAATATCCTGTATGTCCCTGAAGTATTAATAGCCGCCCGGGCCATGAAAACAGCAATGGCCGTACTAAAACCACTGCTCAGTGAAAAAAATCAAAAATCAAAAAAAGGATTGATTTTGATGGGTACGGTAAAAGGTGATCTGCACGATATCGGAAAAAACCTGGTAAGTATGATGGCTGAAGGGGTCGGTTTTGATGTTATTGATATTGGTGTGGATCAGTCAACCGAAAATTTTGTACAAGCCGTGAAAGCACACCAACCTGACGTCGTTGGGATGAGTGCCCTGCTTACCACAACGATGTACCATATGAAGACTGTCATAGAACAATTAAAAACGGAGGGCCTGTCTGACGTAAAAGTGGCCGTTGGCGGTGCCCCAATTAGTAAAAGGTTTGCAATTGAAATTGGAGCCGATGGCTATGCAAAGGATGCGTATGCCGCAGTGGGATTGTTTGAACAATTGACCAGGCCATGAACGATGAACGATGAACGATGAACAATGAACGATGAACAATGAACAATGAACAATGAACAATGAACCATGAACCATGAACCATGAACGAGGGCTCGAGGAAACCCAT
>JAOUKJ010000173.1 GCA_029882675.1 Cyclobacteriaceae bacterium | reverse complement strand
CCATCAGCATTGGTGGGAGTGTTTCAATCGCAAAGGCAATCGCAAAATAGGTTGATCCCCAGATCACATAAACAGCCCCAAAAGCGAATACGACCTTCAGAACAGGGACAGTCGTCGCATTAGTCATCAGCGCATACTTTGGGTAAGGTTATATGAAATATCGAACCCTTCCCGTTTTGAGATTCCACCCATACACTTCCGTCATAGATGGAAATGATTTTTTTTACGATTGCCAGGCCTATACCATTGTTCTTTTCGCCTTTTTGGTAATCCAGGGCCTGGAAGATCTTAAAAATGCGCTCATGGTGTTCTTTTTTTATTCCGGGCCCATTGTCCTTAACCGAAAATTCCCAGTGCTTTTTGGTTTCACGATATCCGATGTGAATATGACAAATAGCTTTGTCATTGTGTTTTATGGCATTGGAGATGAGGTTTTGAAAAACCTGAAACATGTGGGGGTCTGCAGCGTGGATGGTGGGGAAGTCCTGGCTCCACTCTATGATTACTTTATCTTTTTCTGTGACTAAAAGTTCGTTTATACGATGAAGTATCTCATCCAGGTTACATTGGTGCTTCCTTCGATCCTCTAATCCTATTTTCGCAAAATCAGTGATGGCTTCTATATTATTGTAAAGCTTGCGAATATTATCTTTAATATTTTTCAGGTGATTATTCGATTCACGGTCTTTGGCAGGAAGATCTATCCAATCGGCAAGAATGCTTATGGCCCGTAATGGGGCCTTTAAATCATGTGATATGATGTAATTGAATTCTTCTAACTCTTTGTTTTTTCTTTGGAGGTCAGCCACCATTTTTTCCCGCATCACTTCTGCCGCTTTTTGTTCCCTGATGTCACGTGCTACACATAATATCGTACGGGAGTCTTTCATTGAAGAAAAAGAGGCTTCTGTGAGGATTTCATCTCCACCTTTTGCCAGGAAATGCAAAAAATCAAAATGCCTTGTATCAGATTTAATGATGTTGTTAAAGAACCTGACATTGATTTTTAACTGGTCTTCTTCAGGTAAAAGGTGGAAAATATTTAATTTCTTTAATTCATCCGGTTTGTACCCCAATTTATTTTTTACGGCAGCATTTGTTTCCAGCACGTTGCCATGATTATCCAGTATGAACAGAAATTCGAACATACTGTTCAGGATGTCATGTAAAAACTCAATTGAAACCGAAGAAGCCTGGAGCTCTTCGGATAACAGATTCAGGCCAGTTGCAAGCCCGTCAAACTCATCATCTTCCGACAATACATCCAGGCGAATGTCGAAATTGCGATTAGAAATGGCAATAAGCATTTCCAGGGCTTCTTCCAGCCGGTGTTGTATATAGGAAGAAGAAATGTTTTTCGAGTTGTTTTGATCAGAAACAATAAAAGGATCAGCCGTAAATTGTTGTAGTTTCCGGGTTAAACTTTGGTTTTTCTTTTCTTTTTTCAGAATGCTGTCCTGTAAGACCAATAGCCCGGCGAAGAGGTCTTTAACAAGTGGGTTTTTTGCGGATTCAACAGACCAGTCAGACAGAGAAAGTTCATCTTCATTTAAATTGAGGATGTGATGGAGGATCTGTTCACTCTCCTTTTTACTTATTGAAGGCTGGTCCTTTTTCATTTAAATCAATAATTGTTCAGGTTACCCGAAAATATTCTCAATTTCAAAAATATTAAAAATATTTAACAACTTTATATTTATCAGGCCTCGGTGTGTTGGGATGTTGTAATAATTGCATGTAAAAACAGGTTATTACTATTTGAATTTATCTGCCCAAATACAGGCAGTGTATTCATCAGTGAAAAACCGGGTGGGAATTATGGGTTTATTGAGACCCAGATAAAAATTAGCCAGTACCCTGCCTATGATGCTGGTTGATATGATAGCACAAGCTGTATAGCGTTGGGCTGTTTCCGCTGAAGAATAGTAGTCCCTACATTCCTTTGTCTGTGATTTCATGTTGGTGAAATCACAAATCAGTGGCTTTTTTATTCCTTTTAAAAGATCATCAGCCATCTTCAGACTGGTTTTTGCCATTTCGAGATCCATGATGGTTCCTTTTTCCACATCGCTGTAGATGAAATTATGATCGACCCACATTACAATGGGTCCCTTTTTTATTTTATTCATATGAACTAACTGTAATATGCCTTTAATATAAGAAAAGATAAATAATTACTAACAAGGAAGACGCTATTTATGTTTACTGGACTGCCTTTACAGTGAGACACGTTTATTTTCCATGTTTTTATATTTTAATTGGAGATTTAGTGTTTTTAATCAATCAGACGATTATTTTTGGCATTGAAAAATATCCATAGAAAGGTCGCAATTTTTCGATTTAAATAATTAGAAAAGAGAGCATGGCAAAAATATTTATTCCAAAAGAAATAGCGCCACGGGAAACACGGGTGGCATCCACTCCTGATACTGTAAAAAGGTACATTAAAACAGGTCATTCAGTTTTTGTAGAGCAAGGGGCTGGTTTGGGCGCCCATATTACGGATGACATGTACATTGAGGCTGGGGCCACAATTGTGCCTTCCGGAAAAAGTGGTTGGTCAGACGCGGATGTGGTCCTAAAAGTACGAACCCTGGATGAGAATAGAGAGGGTGGTTTTAAAGAAATAGATCAATTAAAGGAAGGAGCTATTTTAATCGGGTTACTGGCGCCATACAAGAGTGAATCGATGGTGAGCACTCTTGCCCAGCGAAAAATAAGTGCCTTATCTATGGAATTAGTGCCTCGTATATCGAGGGCACAGTCCATGGATGCCTTATCATCTCAGGCCAATATTGCGGGCTATAAGGCCGTTTTGCTGGCCGCCAACAGGTTGGAGAAATATTTCCCGCAGCTAATGACCGCAGCAGGAACTGTTCGTCCGGCAAAGGTTGTGATCATTGGTGCCGGTGTGGCCGGATTACAGGCTGTTGCCACGGCCAAGAGACTGGGTGCACTGGTGGAAGTTTCAGACATCAGGCCGGAAGTGAAGGAACAGGTGCAATCCCTTGGCGCCCGATATATTGAACCACCTTCGGATGAAAATGGAGCGGGTGAAGGCGGATATGCCAGGGAAGTCACCAAAGAGTATCTGGCGGCTCAACAAAAAGCACTGGCAGAGCATATAGCACTGGCTGATGTTGTCATAACCACTGCCCTTGTACCCGGTAGGCCTGCACCAAAAATAGTTTCTGAGGAAATGGTGAAAAGTATGAAGGCGGGTTCTGTGATTGTTGATCTGGCTGTTGAGGAAGGAGGCAATTGTGAGTTGTCAGAAATGGATCAGGAAGTGACTAAGTATGGAGTACATATTATAGGCACGTCCAACCTGCCGGCCACGGTATCCAAAGATGCCGCAAATTTATATGCCAGGAATGTTTTTGAACTGGCTCAGTTGTTTTTGAAAGAAGGCGGAACAACACTGCCCCTTGATGATGAGGTGATCAAAGGAGCTTTGATTACCCATAGCGGAGAGGTATATTTTAAGCCTTTTATAAGTCAAACAAAAGAAGAAAAAACATCATGATTGTAGGACCATTTATTATCAGTATCTATGTATTTGTTCTGGCTACGTTTGTCGGGTTTGAACTTATACAAAAAGTCCCTTCGACATTGCATACTCCACTGATGTCCGGGGCCAATGCCATTAGTGGTATTACAATTGTCGGGGCACTTTCCATCGCTACCAATTCGGAACCGCATGTAAGCAGTATTGTGGGTGGATTGGCTGTGGTTTTTGCTACAATAAATGTGGTTGGTGGCTACCTGGTTACTGATCGAATGTTAAAAATGTTTGGGAAAAAGAAATGAACGTGTCAACAGAATTTAACTCGATAAATGGGGTTCTTGTACCCCTGATTTATTTAATATCAGCGACCCTGTTTATCTTGGGGCTGAAACGAATGGGCAGAATCAGTACAGCCCGAAGTGGAAATACCTTGTCGGCCTTTGCGATGTTTTTGGCTGTTATCGGCACTTTGCTTGAAATTGGATTTGTTGATTACCGCTGGATCATTGGCGGACTGATCATTGGTGGATTAATAGGCACGGTAGCAGCCCTCAGGGTCAGGATGACAGAGATGCCGGAAATGGTGGCCTTGTTTAATGGCTCTGGCGGGGCGGCCTCCCTGGCAGTAGCGGTTGCAGTTGTTTGGAGTAGAATTGTAGAGCAGCAGGTTACTTCGTTACCTTCTGAAGTACTCGGTGTTTCTCAGTCAGTGACTGTTGGTCTGTCTATTATTATAGGCGCTGTTACCTTGAGTGGTAGTTATATGGCCTACCTCAAATTACAGGGCAAGATCAACAAAGGAAGGCCCATTCTACTGCCATTGAGACATGTATGGACAGCTGTTTTTACATTGGGAGCATTGGCGCTTAGTATTTATTTTGCATTTTTTGCGGCAGATGCTGCCCAGGCCGGCACAATTATTCTTATTGTCGCAGGAGCCAGTCTGGTGCTGGGTGTGTTGCTGGTAATCCCTATCGGAAGTGGTGATATGCCTGTTGTGGTGTCCTTATTGAATTCTTACTCTGGTTTGGCGGCTTGTGCTACCGGTTTTATGCTCAACAACAATGCCCTGATTATTAGTGGTGCCTTGGTCGGTTCTGCAGGTATTATTCTTACGCAAATCATGTGTGTTGCCATGGACAGGTCGTTGTTGAATGTTTTGCTTGGAGGATTTGGCGCCCAGGCGGCAACCTCTGGAAGCGGAGCCAGTGATGAGTATACTTCAGTCACCAGTAGTAGTGCCGAGGAGATGGCCATGGTGTTGTTCGATTCAGAATCTGTTGTTTTTGTTCCCGGATATGGGCTGGCTGTAGCTCAGGCGCAGCATGCCGTGAGGGAGCTCACAGACTTACTTACCAAAAAGGGCATAAGGGTGAGCTTTGCTATACATCCGGTGGCCGGGCGGATGCCCGGGCATATGAATGTCTTGTTGGCAGAAGCAGACGTGCCTTATGATTATCTGTTTGAGATGGAGAAAATAAATTCAGAATTTAAAAGCACCGATGTTGCGATCTTGCTTGGGGCAAATGATGTTTGTAATCCTTCAGCTCTTGATGATCCTTCCAGTCCAATATACGGTATGCCAATACTAAATGTACATCAGTCGCGGTCAGTATTCATTGTAAAAAGAAGCCTGAGTCCGGGATATGCAGGAATCAAGAATCCTTTGTTTGAAGCAGAAAATGCTTCTATGTGTTATGGTGATGCCAAGAAGATAATCAATGAGGTGATAGAAGAAATAAAGACGTTGAAATAGGGCGGTTCAGGAATATCAAAAAGTGGTTTAATTCCCCGACCTCCCGCCTCGGGATGGGTCGGAAAAACAAAAATCTCCTTTTGATACTTCGGGACTCTGCCCCGGAGTAGTTCATTTTTTCCGCTCCTTCCCAAAACATCGGAAGGCACGAAAAAATTAATAATTCAAGCTTTTGTGGGGCAATGCTCCGGTTGTGTTACACAGACTTGAGCTTTTTAACACAACCACGTAGGTGTTTTATCCTATCGGTAATGAGATATCAAATAATGTAAATTCTTCTTCTTTCCCATTATTACTGATCATTTCACGGGAATATTTAATTTCACCCTGATGTTCAGCGATTATAGAATAGGTAAGGGAGAGGCCCAGCCCCGTACCTTTCCCCTGTGCCTTGGTCGTAACAAAGGGTTCATAAAGGTTCTTCATCACCTGATCGGGAACGCCGGGTCCATTGTCATAAAAGCTTAAATGAACTTGTTCATTTTCTTCATTGTAGCTGGTTCGGATCAGAATTACCCCCCGATATCCCGGATCAATTTCAACCTTTTCTTCAATGGCGTGTATGCTATTGGATATGAGGTTGCTAAAGGCCTGGTTGAGTTTTCCCGGATTACAATGAATATATGGCAATTTACCATAATCTGTATTGACGCTGGCCACATGCCTGTAGCTGTGCTCAAGAATGATAAGTGTGGCATCTATATTCTGATGAATATTTACTTTTTCAGTCTGGTCTTTTCCGGAACGGGTAAATACACGGAGGCCATCAATAATAAAGAGTATTCGCTTTATGCCATTGTTGATGTTTATAGAGACTCTTTTTATGAGCTCTAAGTTTTGTAAGGGATTATATGTGATGTCGTTATCTTTTAACCCGGCCTTTTCAACCTGATTGAGGTATTCGGCCAATTCCATTCTGTTTTCATCCAATGCTTCCATGCCTCCCTTGATGAAATTCATGGGATTATTGATTTCATGGGCAATCCCAGCCATCAGGTTGCCTAGTGAAGCCATTTTTTCACTGGCGTATAATTGGTTCTGGGCGAGCAGAAGCTTTTCATTATTTTCAGATAACTGATTATTAATGGTCAATAATTCTTCCGTCCGCTCATTAACTATACGTTCCAGTTTTCGGTTACTTTCTTTAATCATTTTTAAGCGAAACTGGAAAAGGAGAACAACCAATAATCCGGTAATTAGTATTGCTGCCAGTTTAAACCACCACGTCTCCCACCAAGGGGGCAATATGATAATTGAAAGGGTTACTCCTTTTTCACTCAGACACGCGCCATTAGCGGTTGGTCTGACAAGAAAGGTATACTCTCCGGGTGATAGGTTGGTATAACGCACGTTGCTCTCTGGCCGGTTAGTGAGCCAACTATCATCCATTCCCTCCAGCATATAACAATATCGTTTTTCTTTGTTTCTGCTAAAATTGAGTTCAGAAAACTCAAACCCCAGTGTTGATTGGGTATAATCAAGTACTATTTCTTGAGTTTCAAGGATGTTTTTCCGTAAAATACCTCCGGAGGTTATCGAAACGGCCTGGTCAAAAAGGAACAGATTGGTTATCATGACATTTTGTGCCGTCTGTTTTATTTCAATGTTTTCAGGATTGAAAAAGTTGTATCCTTTCGGCCCTCCAAGATATATTAGCCCGTTTTTGGTTTTCATACTGGCAGAGAAAGAAAATTGGTTGGATTGCAAACCGTCAGCTAGGGTAAACTGATGTGATTGTCTTGTGTCCGGATTGAACTGAAAGACCCCTTTGTCAGAACTGAGCCATAATTCCCCCTGATTGTCCTCCACAATGCCCCTCACGGAGATGATATTTGTTGAATCATTGGATAAAGGCATAACCTCAAAAGTAGCCTGGCCGTTATTATCAGGAATGAGGTTAATTAAACCAAATCGCTCAGAGCCCATCCATATCCTGTGTTGACTGTCTTCCATAATATGCGAGATGGAAAAATAATTTAGCTCCTGCAGATCCACCTGCTTCATGGTCATTTTTTCCTTGTCAACCAGCCAAAGGCCGTTATTCATCATGGCACACCAAAGATTTCCGGCATGGTCTTCAAATAAATAGCGGATAAAAGAGATCGTCTCCCTGGTGGAATCTTTTTTCACATATTCATAATGATCGGTGTTGGCATTATACTTAGCTATAGCTCCGGTTTCAAAGCCTATCCACATATAATCCTCACGATCGCGAATAATAGTCCATGCTGTATTATGCTGAAGACCATGATTACTATTGGTGTTGTGACGGGTGAACTTTTTATTTTTTTTATCATAAATGGAAATGCCTGCCCCAAATGTGGTAATCCATATTTTTTCATTTATATCTTCGGCAAGGGAAGTAATCACATTTCCGGAAATAGCATTGCGGTTATTGCCCTCATTGCCGTCATGTTGAAAATGTATATGTTTATTATCTTGAGTAACCATATTTAGCCCACCTCCATCAGTACCTATCCAGATGTCTCCATCACTATCTTCCAAAAAACAAAGTGTAAAGTCATTGCTCAGGGCTTCGGGTTGATGGAGATTGGCGACTACCTTATTGAATTTGTATTTAGTAGGGTCGTATAGGTTTATTCCTCCACCAAATGTTCCTACCCACACGATGCCCTGTCGGTCTTTAAAAAGAGATATTGTGTTATTTAAACTCAGACTATAGGGA
>JAOUKJ010000764.1 GCA_029882675.1 Cyclobacteriaceae bacterium | reverse complement strand
GTCAAGCACCAGTACGAGCAGATAACCAACCACAGCATAGCCAAACAAATCCGGAATTCGAACAATGAGAGGGACAAGGAACATACTCTAAAAGCTTTCGGAAGTCACCAGTTTTCACTTTGTCCCGCACTTGTCGGGACGGCAGATAAATGTGAGGGGCGCACTCCCGTCCAAAATTGGGGGGCATGACCCACTACTAGTACAGATATCTGTGACATTCAGAGCACACATCTTCCTCCCAGCCTTCCTTGAGTTTTTTGGGATGTATAAAATCAAGCGCATCATTTACATTGGCAAATTGCTCTGATCCTGGATTTCCCTGCGATACGATGGAGTGACAAAGATTACAGTCCATCGATATTACGCTGCCATTCTCACTTTTGTGTTTATCATCGTGACATCTGAAACATCCATTATACGTTTTATGTCCAATATGGCTTTCATATACATCCCAACTTACTCCCATATGCGGAAAGATATTTTGAGAAAATTCATTTATTATTGACTCAATGGCATTGTCAATATCATCCTCCCTTGCATCCAGCACTTCAGGTAAATTTTCGGTATAATATTGCTTAGTGTAATTCCGGATAGTATGAATTGCTGTGTCCTTATTGTCGTAAGGATCTATAAAAAGGTCCATAGCGATTTTTTTTATATAAGGCAGATCATCAGGAATGTTACCCGCAGTTAAGGCATGGTCGATGAATTCCATGGGTGTATAATAGTGATGTGAAGGTCGGTTATGACAATCCATGCAATCCATTTCTCTTATTTCCGCTTCGGCCATCTTTTTATCGCTGAGTGCTTCTTCTTCATTTTCAAACACTGTTACATCTCCCGTTTCAAGATTGGTGTATTTTACCCAGGGGATGTTTTCTCTTCTGTCCCGTAAAGAAACGTATTCTATTTTTACCTTTGGATTGATGTGCCAGTGAATACCCTCAGATAATCCCATGGCACTATGTTCCGGGCCGATCTTCATCTGAAGACTGAGGTTCCATTGTGTATTTAAACTGTCAGTGAGGTAATATTTTGTTTGTCGTAATTGTCGGGCATAAAATTTCTCAGGCCAGTGGCATTCTTCACAGGTTTCCTGGGCAGGCCGAAGATCATGTATTGGGGTTTCAATGGGTCTGGAAAAATTATCTGTTAACACCGCATATACCTGTCTCAATCCGGAAAGTTTGGATCGCATATACCACGTCGCACCGGTACCTACATGGCAATCCACACATGCAACCCTGGCGTGTGGTGAATTTTGATAAGCAATATGCTCTGGCTCCATCACCTCATGGCACAAGGTTCCACAAAATTCATTAGATTCAGTATAATGAAAAGCTTCATAACTGCCGATCGATGATAAGATCAATAATGTGATGGTACCAAAACCGAAGATTGCAATTGCATTTCTGTATTTACCGACATTAAGGTCAATAATAGGCCATCCCATTTTAATATATTCGCGTTCATGCTTCTTTCGTCTTTTAAATTCAATATACATCCCAACCGGGATGATGATCAGGCCGATCAATAAGAACACCGGAATAATAATATAACTGTAAAGACCCAGGTATGAACTGGTATCTTTGTATAAATACCCGATTATGGCAACGAAAATAATTAAGAACAAACTGAGTACGACAATTACTGTACCAATGAAGGATACCAGATTATAGTAAGATTTGGGGAGTTTCATTTCCTTCCGGTTTTTAGGTCTTTAATCTCTTTAAGGCCAGATGATGATTAAACAACTTTTCATAAATCACTCCCATATAATTTAGTGTCTGTCTTTAAAGTAGCAGTTTAGAGTTTTTCCTCCGCCTCTGGCGGAGGAAAAACCCCCTAAACGTCAAATTTTAGAGGCCCCCGATTACTCGGGGTGGCCTCTAAAATTTGACATAAGTCGTTAGTGTCCGGACTTAAAAGACGGACACTAATTAGAGTTGAAAGCCTTGTTTTTAGACCAAATCAGTCCCGACCAATC
>JAOUKJ010000765.1 GCA_029882675.1 Cyclobacteriaceae bacterium | reverse complement strand
TTTTACAGCAGGAATTATACTCACTGTTACTTTTCAGCTGGCACATGTCGTGGAAAACAACCAGTATATCTCAAAACATAATTCAGACACACTGGAAGACTCCTGGGCTGTACATCAGGTAAAAACCACAGCAAATTTCGCCCGCAGGAGCCGGATCCTTAATTGGTATCTGGGTGGGTTAAACCATCAGATTGAACATCACCTTTTCCCCAACATATGCCATATTCACTACCGTAAACTGGGAGATATTGTCAAAAAAACAGCCAAAGACCATGGCCTGAGATACAATGAACACACCACTTTGATCAGGGCAATCCGTTCACATTATCGCATGCTCAAGTCATTTAGCCAACCCCCGGAGGTAGCTAATAGTTAGTAGTTAGCCCTACTCTGTCAAGTTTCCTGCTGTGTGGAAAAAAAATCCTCTCGCAGAGATGCAGACACGCAAGTTTTGCGCGGGGGCGCGCAAAACATTCAAATTGGATTTTTCATAAGTTGACAAAGTAGGGTTAGTCGTTAATGTAAATATACTAACACCAATAGCTTAGGCATTTAAGGCGTTCCGGCAATAGTCCACACACTTGCCCACTTCTTTCACGGCATCAGAACCTTCAGGTATTTTGTATTCCAATTCGATCGTGGCCATAAATTTGTATTTCTCCTTTTGCATTAACTGTAATATTTCGACAATCGGCGTATCACCTTCGCCCCAGGGCAGGTTATCACCATTGTCTTTCTTCCGATCTTTCATGTGCAAATTCAAAATCCGGTCGCTGTACTTTTTGATCAGCGGAATAGGTGATTCGTTGGTGCCTGCCAGATAATGGCCTACATCCAAATTGAGTGCGTTGTATTTCGAATAACTCACAGGCAGATCCCAGCTGTTAAAATCCACTTTAGCATGGTTATGATAGCCGATTAGCTTTTTATGCTTATCACCAAACGGTGCCAGTTTTTTTGCAGTTTCATCCGACCGTTCAATGGTTAAACCTTTTGCCCCCAGGATACCTGCTACCTCAAAGCAATAGTCAATCTCCTCATCACTGATCCTGTCAATGGGAAATTTCACAATATTAATATCAATCCCTTCGTCATTGTACATCTTACGCAGGGCCTTAAACTTATCTTTTGGTACGGACAAACGCCACTTCTTTAATTCCTGCTGGTGCTCTTCACGTTCTTTTTTCTGTTCATCAGAAAGCGGCCCCCTGATCCACCCCGGTCCTTCAGGCGCCCCGGCATAGGCTTCGATGGGACTGCTCATCAGCTCTACCGTACTTAGTCCAAGCCCGGTCAGGTAGCCCAGTAAATCTTCAGCACTACCGGGCATACTGCGAAAACTGTAGGTGATCACCCCAACATTGACACCGCCAAAATTCTTATTTCCTAATAAAGTCCCCCCCATGGTCTGCATCAAAGAGGCGGGTAATAACATAGCTCCGGACAATGCTCCGGCCCTGGCCAGAAAGTTGCGCCGGTTGATGGATTGATCAATATGGTTTTTCATCTCAGCTCAAGTTTAGTTTATGAATTGTTCAGGTTAAGAAGTGTTTAAAAAAAATTAAATATAACCAAATATTACGTTTTTATTACATAATCAGGAGTAATAACGCGGTTTTCCCTTGGCCCAAATTAAATCATCGAAGCAGAGCCTTTGTCCAAATATAAGGTACAACTTTTATGATTTTGTAAAACAGAAGCCGGGTGGATATTTGAAACACCTTTCTCCGTGCAATCCCTGACTGCCTCAGCCTTCCGTTCATCAGGCACAGAGCAAATGATATGTGATGACTTCATGATCTGTCTGATCGACATACTCACTGCCTGTGCCGGCACATCCTCCAGGGTAGGAAACCACCCTTCCCCCATCTGCTGTTTTCTGCATTTCTCATCGAGGTCAACAACAATATAAGGATCTTCCACCTCAAAATTGGCCGGGGGATCATTGAAGGCCAGGTGACCATTCTCTCCAATGCCTACCAGGGCC
>JAOUKJ010000763.1 GCA_029882675.1 Cyclobacteriaceae bacterium | reverse complement strand
TGTTTCCCGCTTTTACCTCCGGTCTTTAATAAACATTGGCCCGGATAAACACGGGCATTCCTTTTTCCTTGTTGCTGATTTATCCTGTATAAGTAATACGGTATATCACCCCGGCGTAGTCATCTGACACCAACAGGGAGCCGTCGGGTAGTTCGAGCAGATCCACCGGGCGGCCAAAATTCACCTGACTGTCGTGATCCAGCCAGCCTTCGGCAAAAACTTCATAATCCAGGGCCTGGCCCTGTTCATCAAGAGTGACCATAGTAATGCGGTAGCCCGACTTCGCCTTGCGGTTCCAGGAACCATGCTCCGCAATGAAAATCTTGTTCTTATATTCGGCAGGAAACATATCGCCCTGATAGAATTTCGCACCCAATGGTGCTACATGGGCACCCAGATTCTGAACGGGTTTTACAAAGTCGTTGCATGGAAACTTGTCGCCAAACTCATCATCCTGAATATCACCCCCATGGCAATAGGGGTAGCCAAAATGCTGGCCTGCTTCAGTGAGCCTGTTCAATTCACAGGGGGGCATATCATCGCCCATATTATCCCGACCATTGTCAGTAAACCACATTTCACCGGTTTGGGGGTGCCAGGTAAAACCAACAGTATTTCGTACACCACGGGCTACTATTTCCCGTCCGGAACCATCGGGATTAATCCGCGTAATGCTGGCATAGATCTCCTTTTCAGGTTCACATATATTACAGGGTGCACCCACAGGCACATACAGCTTGCCGTCCGGGCCAAAGGCAATATACTTCCACCCATGGTGGCCCTCAGTGGGATAATCATCATTGATCACAAGGGCTGTAGGTGGGTTGCTCAGATCTTTTTCTATATTTTCATATTTCGATATCCGGCTAATCTCCGCCACATACAGATCACCATCCTTAAAGGCCACACCATTGGGCGAGTTGAGTCCTTTGGCGATTTCAAATACCTCATCACCTTTATAATCCCCGTTGTTGTCTCTTACGGCATGGACGGTCTCCCCTTTTCGTGCTCCTACATATACAACTCCTGAAGTCCCCAGGGCCATGGAACGGGCATGGGGTACTTTGGCGTACAACGCTATTTTGAAACCTTCCGGCAGTTTGATGCGCTCAAGCGGCAGGGCCGCATCACCATCATCCTTTAGCATTGTTTCTATCTTATTAGAATCAGCACTTCCTGTGGTCTCTTTGGGTGGGGAGCAATAAAGCATGAGCACAGACAAAAAAAGGGGAAAAGGTTTCTTCAATATAATCATTCTTTTCTACTGTTTTAATTCAATGTAATCCAGGCCCACAATATAATTGTCTTTGATCAATTGATTAGCCCCTTTGATCAAAAAAATCAATTCATTGCGGCCACTATCCAGGCTGACCTTACCCAGGTTTATATGAAAGGTTTTTTCATGATAGGCTGAGGCATGTGCAGTTAAAGATAGAAAAATATTCAGGAGTAGCAAGTAACCTGCTTTTCCGTATAAATTACGCCGGAATAGGGGCGATAAATGAGGCTATTGAGGTGAAGAGGCAGGGAAATAAGGAGGTAGAGTAGTAAGGAAGTAAAGAGATAATGAGGTAAAGATGTATAGAAGCAATGAAGTAAGAGGGTCAAGAGGTGGAAAAAAAGGGTTATACCGGTAAGATCATACCGACATATATATCCTCAAGCCGGGCTTTTTTGGATACAAATATAGATTTTAGTAATTTCAAAACCGAAAAAAATACAAGCAGCACCATGTCTACAAAGTCATTCCTAAACACTTTCAAAACCGGGGGTAAAATAGCATATATGGGTCAGGACATCAGCAAATTCCTTTTGTTGGAAAAAGAGTTACAATCACTCAATCCGGATGAGAACCTGTCGGAATTGACCGACAAAATAAATGAAGCCAGCAGCATAGCCGGAAAAATAACCGGCACACTAAGTGCATTAGCAGAAGACCCGAAATTTTTCACCTCATATGTTTTTACACAGGTGAATATCCCACCGCT
>JAOUKJ010000172.1 GCA_029882675.1 Cyclobacteriaceae bacterium | reverse complement strand
CCGTAATATCATGACCAAGTGACTGTAAATAAAGGGTATGAGCTCCTGCTCCGGCGCCTACATCGAGGATTTTGCCGCGAACCAGGGAAAGTGCGTAATGCTCCAGGTCGGAAAAAGCTTCTGGCGTGCGAAAGAAAACCTCCAATGGCATTTCTTCCGCAGGGCCATAATGGTTGTTCACCAACAGAGGACCTTTTGGCTGACCATTGTAATAATCGAGAATAGCCAGTCCATGGATATCGGGAATAATCATTTGAATTTCTGACACGAGTAAAGTCACAAATGTTATACATTTATTTTATCTTTCAGCGCGAATATAAAGTTTTTATATTTGCACAAATTTTAAACAAACAGATATGAGTATAGCTGAGATACACACGAATAAAGGGGTTATGAAGGTTAAGTTTTATGAGAAAGACGCCCCAAAGACAGTAGAAAATTTCATCAGTCTGGCGAAAAAAGGTTACTATGATGGCCTATCCTTTCATCGGGTCATTCCAAATTTTGTGATTCAGGGGGGCTGCCCGGATGGTACAGGCGCTGGAGGGCCCGGTTACCAGATCGATTGCGAGTTGGACGGAGACAACCAGTATCACGACAAAGGTGTAATGTCTATGGCACATGCTGGTCGCAATACCGGGGGTTCGCAGTTTTTCATTTGCCACAACCGTGAAAACACCCAGCATCTGGATCGTAATCATACGGTCTTTGGAAAGGTTTATGAAGGACTTGATATCATAGATACCATCAAAGAAGGCGACATAATGGAAAAAGTTTTGGTGCTTGAAGCGGACAATTAGTAAAGAGCAATTGCCCGGCACTGCCTGATGAATAAATAATATAGCCATGGGTTTTCATATCCATGGCTTTTTTTTATGTTAAAGGCATAATTGGCCGATGAGAAGGGGGAAGGATCATTGCAAAACAAGGGCCATATTGGATTAAATTACTGATATACATAAATGGCCAGGTGATCCGGGTAAACCGGCTTTGAAGGTCAATGTATTAATAAATATTTATGCTTGGAATATTTAAGGTAATGATATACTTTGCGGCATCTTAGAATTGTTTATGTTGCGCTTAACCAAAACGGTTCTTTTTTATCATCTACACCTATAAAGGATGTTTGAATTTTTTAAACGCATCAAGTTGTCACGTCTGACAATTCCCGATGGGATTGAGTTTGACGGATCACAGAAGCAGAATATAGTGTTATCCAAACTAGCGCTACTCACAATTTTGATTGCTTCGATTCACCTCATTGATGATGGGATTTTTTCCGCTGAAGATAATCATATTTATCTTGTTCTCACAGAGTCTCTCCTGGTGGTTACGGGTATTATTGCATATGTTCTTAATGAAAGCAGAAAACACGGCATAGCTAAGCATTTCTTTCTGTTGAGCATCAATGTTCTGTTGTTCTTTATGAACACGGTGGTTCCAAAGGAATCGGGGACATTTTTCTTTTTCTTCCCGTTGATGGCTGGCACATTTATATTTTATGGATATTCGGAAACATTTAAACGTTATTTTTACCTGATACTTACCTCATCTCTTTTCATCATATTAGCTGTTCTTGATTTCAATATATTTGATTTAAGAGTAAATATGGATACTGAGTATGACTTTATCACAAATTTGCTATCCTCAAATATACTGATGGTAATGACTATTCGTTTTTTGATTAAACTTAATAAACAAACAGAAAACAACTTACTACAACATCAGTTAGGGATGAGAAAACTGATGAATGAGCTTCAGGATAAAAACATACACCTGGAGAAAGTAAATACCGAACTCGATAAATTTGCATATTGTGTCTCACATGACCTCAGGGCTCCGTTATCTTCTATTTTGGGATTAATCAACCTCTCCACACTGGAAAAAGAAGTTGATATGCATAAGTCATACCTGGGTATGATGAAAGGCATGGTGACGAAACTGGATCTTTTCATCCATGATATTATAAATTATTCGCGGAATTCAAAGCTTGATCTGGATAAGAGCAAAGTGGATTTGGAGGTACTGATAAAAGAAAACATCAACAACCTCCGCTTTATGAATGGGTGGGATAAAATTGATTTTATTATTGATATTGATTTTAACCGGCCATTTATTACAGACAAAAGCAGAATATCAATTATACTCAATAATCTCATTGCAAACTCAATTAAGTACCATGATTTTGAGAAAGAAAAACCCTTTGTGAAGGTTTCTGCCTATTCAGAAAATGGGAAAGATTTTGTACGTATAACAGATAACGGTACAGGAATAGATGAAAAATTCCATGATAAGATCTATGAAATGTTTTTCAGAGGGAATGTGAACTCCACAGGCTCCGGACTGGGATTGTATATTGTGAAGGAAATTATTGATAAACTTAATGGGGAGATTATGATGCAGTCGGTGATTAATTCGGGCACTTCCTTTACGGTCAGTTTAAGTAACAATAATTAACTTTACAGGATGCTAAAAGGTAATGGCAGGCGTATTTTTTTTAAATAACCAACAGTGAATCATGTTATTACATGAATTGTGTTTTTATGAAATGATGAAAATTTATATTGATAAGGTGTCTAATTTTACGCCATTAATTTGTGTACTATCAGTCAGGTAAAGTTAAAATGGAGAACATTAAGTAGATGTTATTTAAGGCAAAAATTAATTCGGTGGCAGGGAACGACGTCATGACTAACAAAATAGAATCGAGATTTTTCAAATCGCTTAATAAAGGAGATATCATCAAATCTTTAGGCGTTAACGAATCAGTATCCCTTCATATAGATGAAATGCTTGATGATCTGTGTATAACTTATTTTGACGAAATCAAAGAAGAAACAGATGCCAATATATCAATGCTTATTAGCGTCTTTGAGGCTCTAAACATCAAGGTTATTCCTTTTTCAGAAGCCTTAAATAATGAAGGTAGAGTAAAAGAAGGCATAGCTATTTTAACTTCCGCAGTGATTGACGAGACAAAATCGCCTATTCATCTTGTCAGCAATCTTTATAATAATCCAATTATCGGCGTTTTTAATTCCCCTCCACCTGTTAGTCATAAGGCATCAAATCAGGAGAAATTAGATTCAATTGTATCTGTTCTAGCCCAGGAATTTGTTCATATTGCCTTGTTCGTGCAGGGCGATCAATGGACTATATGTACAATGAATGGAGCGGTAATTGATTTTTCATTTGAAAAAGAAGCAAAGGAAGTCGTCTTTTTTACTTTGATCCCAAAGCTTACTGCGCAGGTCACCCCTCCACAGATGTTGAGCACTTTGGTATATAAGCATAATGAATTTGATCCTTTGGCCGAAAACTATGCCCCCTTTACCCGTGATCTGGCTTCAGCAGCTAATTTTTTAAGGGAAAACGGGATGTTGATGTCACACACTTCCATAGACGCTTTATGTTTTAAAAATAAGCTGCAGGAGCGTTTGGCAAGAAAGTATCTGGATAACAGAACTGGGATGAGTTATGGCTTTCTCGTTTGGCAATTACCGGTATCTGTGAAACCAGCTATCTTTATTGAAAGCAGCGAGAGTTTGTTTGCTGAGAAAAATGTAATTAACATGAAAGAACATATTCTCGTTAAGCTTGACGATGCCGCCTATGCTGTTGAAATACCCGAAGTTTGGGTATTATCTACCCGTTCAGGTTGTGACAAGACAAATCTCGACCTGCAAAAAGACATCGTACGCCTTGGGCTTGTCAAAGGCAAAATCATTTTGGAAACACCTGTTAATTATAGCCCTGACCTTGACTGCAAACCATCCTATGACACCCTGACTATTCTTGCCCATGCACTTGGCAATGCCATTATCTCCAGCTTACTTAAAACAATTAAAGGGGATAATCCGTTTTCCCTGGCGTTGGAAATAAATGGAGCCTCCCTTTTTCACTGGCATGGGTATACTGTCCCTGGTCAGGTATTGCAAGGATATTACTTTCACGGGTATTCTAATCCTTCGGTATCCTGTTCAACTCCCCAATCCGCAATTTATACACTTTATGGTAAATTGGAAGCCCTGAAAAATAACCTGGAGCATGATACCGCTTTTTTGGGTGATGTGCATGTTGAACCCCACCATGGAACGAATATTTCAAGCATATTGTCCCTTACTGAAGTCATCCGTCATGTGAGTAATGTGTATGTACCGCAGTAAGTATATATATACTGCATTTATTGCCCATCTGTACTGTTCATATGAACTTTTCAATAAATATCAGATCCTTTTCCTATCTGTAGATGGTACTTTATCAGTTTGTACCTTACACGAGAGTTGCGTCTTTTATTTTTTAGTATGTTCTTTGCAAATGAATTTTTTATAGTATAATATGAAAACAGTAAAAATCAGTGTTTTAGTTATTCTCTTCTCGGTAGTTGGAAATGTGTTTGGGCAAACGGTATCATCGATTGATGAGTTGGATCAGCAGTATATGGACTGGTATAATCTGGATCAAAAAACACACGGTTTCGTGGGTGTTGCTACAGAAAAGGCTTATGACGAATTGATTGGGGAAAAGAAAACAAAAAAAACGGTGGTCGTTGCGGTGATGGATAGCGGCGTGGATATCGACCATGATGATCTGAAAGGGAGGATCTGGATCAACGAAAAGGAAATTGACGGAAATGGGATTGACGATGATGCCAACGGCTTTATCGACGATATTCATGGATGGAATTACCTGGGCAACAGCAAAGGGGAAAACCTGCATTATGAAAACATGGAGTTTACCCGGCTGTATCGTACCTTAAAGCCCATCTATGAAAATGTGGAGTCTGAAGAGGGATTGAGCAATCAGGAAAAGGCTGATTACCACCTTTACCTCCGTGTAAAAGAACATTATAACCAGGAAGCCCAAAAACGGACGGAAGAAATGGAGGGAATTACCCGTTTTGAAATGATTTTTCAGGCGGCCAAGGGCATAATAAAAAATGAGGCTGGCACCGATGATTATTCAATAGAATCACTAAAAAGCATCACTGCCTCCAGCGAACGTATTGACGCCGCAAAGGCTTTTCTCATCGAACGCTTTGAAGAGGGATTTACAGAAGAAGTACTCAGGGATTATAAGCGTCACACCGAAGATTATGTCGAGAAATACCTCAATATTGACTTTAATCCCCGCAAAATAATTGGTGACGATCCGATGGATATTACAGATACAGCATATGGCAATCCCGATGTAATAGGCCCGGGTTCCAACCATGGAACGGCCGTTTCGGGAGTGATCGCAGCGGTTAGAAACAATGGCCTGGGCATCAATGGTATCGCCGAAGATGTGAAAATTATGGTATTGCGTACCACACCTGACGGCGATGAAAGGGACAAAGACGTGGCCCTGGCCATTCGTTATGCTGTTGATAATGGAGCAGACATCATCAATATGAGTTTTGGTAAAGACTTCTCTCCCCAAAAACATTTTGTAGATGAGGCTGTAAAATATGCTGAAGCGCATAATGTACTGATCATTCATGCTGCGGGAAATGACGCACAAAATGTTGAAGAAGTACCTTCTTATCCGAGCGATGCCTACCTCGATGGGATACCGGCTACAAACTGGTTGAACGTAGGCGCTTCCGCACCAAAACTTGACAAGGAGTTGGTAGCTTCCTTTTCTAATTATGCGCAGCATCAGGTAGATATTTTTGCCCCCGGACAGCATATTATATCACTGGATACGGCCAATACCTATAGTATGAATGATGGCACAAGCCTGGCAGCCCCTGTTGTTGCCGGCGTAGCGGCCCTGGTACTTTCCTATTACCCTGACCTCACATGCACCGAATTGATCGATGTGTTGATGGAGTCTTCCTCGAAAATTAAAAAACCGAAAGTATATCAGCCCAACCCCGACGGAGAAAAGGGCAAGCCGGTCAAGTTTGCTACTTTATCAAAGAGTGGGGGAATAGTCAATGCCTATGAAGCTATGTTGCTGGCAGAGAAAAAGTATGGAAATCGTTGAGGTTTTGAAAGCGGAACTATGCCTAAATAGTTAATGGCTGAAAATCTCTTATATTTGTTTTTATAATCATAAACCAATAACATGAAAACGGTAATTACATTTATTTTAATGGCTTCTATGGCCTTTTCGTTTAATGCCCCTAACTTCCATGATTTCAAAATCCAGGCGCTGGACAGCGATGAGATCATTGAACTTGCAGGTTTCAAAGGCAAGAAAATCCTCGTTGTTAATGTGGCCTCAAAATGCGGTTTCACCCCACAATATAAAGACCTGCAAGCCTTGTATGAAAAATACCAGGATAAACTAGTCATTATAGGTTTTCCCTGCAATCAGTTCGGGAGTCAGGAACCCGGAACAGAAACGCTCATTCAGGAGTTTTGTTCTGCCAATTATGGTGTTACTTTTCCCATGACCACCAAAGTAGATGTAAAAGGTGACGACCAACACCCCATTTACCAATGGCTCACCAGTAAAACAAAAAATGGCAAGGATGACTATAAGGTCTCCTGGAATTTTAACAAATTCCTCATTGATGAAGAAGGTAATCTCATCGACTATTTCCCTTCAAAAGTAAAGCCCTTTGACGAAGAGATCGTTTCACATTTAAAATAGCCGGACAATATATTTTCAGAATCAATAAAAGAGCTTTAGCGCCATCTCCTTTTTCAAGCTGTCCCAGTTTTTGATTCGTTCAGCATTTCTTCCATCACCTCCACATCGAATTTAACATCATCCTCTCCTACCTGGTCAAAAGGATTTTCCAGGTGTGTTTGGATATTGTCCAGGCTGATCAGAATAAAAGTAAAAACAATGGGCATCATATACTGCAGGCCCTCTGAGATACTTTCGGACATATATTGAAAGTAGGGTCCGTATAAAATCGGGAAACTGTAAATAAAAATGCGGGAGTAGGCCCGCAAGGTAATCGGCGTAGGATAAAGTCTGATGGCCTTGATATTTTCAATATCAATAGTCATTTTACTCATATACTGATTCACCCGGGAAACCTCTCCAAGATACATATCAAATTTCCTGAATTCCTGAATATGTAAAGAGAGTTCTGAAATACTTTTAAAGAGCAGTTTATCCGCGTATTTCAGTTGATCATCTTCGGCAGTGCAGTAATTGCGCAGGGCATCAAATACTCCCAATAGTTTTTGTTCCATATCTGCCTGAAATTGCTTTTTTTTAGGGATCCAATCTCTGGTCGCCAGAAAAATGGACACCAGGTGCGCTTTGAAATCGCCCAGTAATGCCAGGGTTCTTTCCCGGCGTTTAAAGGCGCTATCGATCGAAAAAACTACAGGAAATACGATGGCTATACCAATAAGTGTAAGGGGAAAATCGGCTTTAATATCATAATAATCGCACAGCCAGGTAGAGGCTGAGGCAAGAATTGTTACAATAAATGTTTTGTAATTGATGATGAGGTATAGGCTGCGAAATATTTTCATTGGGATGAAACGTTTCAGGAAAAAATAAAATTAAGAAATGAAAGGATGAAAGTAAAGGAAGGTGCCTAAAAATAAAAGCCATTTTCAACTATATAGCTAGCAAAAATTCTTTCATTGCTTTCCAACCCAACGATGCACATTGCTCCCTTTCCGGGAACTCGCGGGTAGCCGCAAAAGCAAGTAACTCTTCATCTTTAATCAGATCTTCTGCGGGGGTATCATTTTCAGCATCGAGGCTTTGAAGAAAGGTCATGATCTGTGATTTCGCCTCCCCTACGGTCTTATTGATGGTGTTTTTAACCAAAACCGAAGACGAGGCCCTGGAAATAGCACATCCGAATCCTTCAAAAGACATCTCGGATACCCTCTGCTTATCATCCAATATGAGGTAAAAAGTAAATTTATCCCCACATAAAGGATTGTATGCCACAAAACTTTGTACGCCCTCACCCTCCAGCCGGCCTTCATGAAAAGGGCGCTTTGAATGGCTAAGGATGTGCTTATGATATAATTCCTTTATCCGGCCGGTCATGCGAAGAATGTTTTAATTTCTATTAATGAATTGACGAGGTCATCG
>JAOUKJ010000171.1 GCA_029882675.1 Cyclobacteriaceae bacterium | reverse complement strand
GGCCTGGTTATTCAGAATAGCCACCAATGAAATCAACCGTTATTTTCGGAAAACAAAAAAAACTTCATTGTTTAGTATTGAAGAAAGCCGAATCAGGGATCTGGTAGCCGAGACGGGTGATGACCATATTGATGATAAGGTCAGATCCTTGATCAACGTATTGAAAGAGGCGCCTACCCAACTGGTAGAAATTCTCGAGTTGAGGTTTTTTGAAGAAAGGGGATTTCAGGAAATTTCGTATATTTTGAATATTTCTGAAAGTGCGGCTAAAATGAGAACATACAGGGCATTGGATAAACTTAGAGAAATTATGGTAATAAAACTACGCGACAATGAGCAGGCATGATATCAGGCTGAGGCGGAAAATAATGACATCACGCAGGATAGAAGGATATAAAGACTACCAGGGCCTTATGCAAAAACATAAGCGCACGGGTATTTTGAGAAGAACTATAAAATTTATTCTTTTCCTGGCCGGACTGTTACTGGTGGTTTATCTCCTGTTTATTCTTACCTGAATTTGGCCTATTTCAATGCTTCAAAACGTTTAAGGACATCGAGCAGGTAGGGGTAGAATCCGGTGTAATGTGTAGCGCTGTCCAGGGGTAGTAGTTCTATTGTTTCGGAAGAAGCCCCCCCATTGAGTAAATGCTGATAAGTGCTCTCCGAGTTACTGTAGGGTACGGTTATATCTGCTGTGCCATGATACATCAGCATTTTGGATTGCGGCACCCAATCAGTCAGGCTGTTTTCTTTAAAAGCCTCCCTCAGATCTTTAAATTTCGGATCGCTATTGAAAAGATTTTTAAAGTCCGGTTGAAAAAGTTCATTCATGTTTCGGGTCAGGGCGCCATTAATCTGACTAGCACTGTGAAGCCCATCAAACAGCTCCGGAATTTTAGAGGCATAGGGTTCATTAAATATTTCGGTGAGGGGATGAGACCATCCGTAAACATTTTTATATGCCATAGCGACATATGCGATATAAAAAGGTTCGTTATAAGTGTCCTGACTCGTAAAGTACGATTGCATATGGAACAAGTCATATCCACCTGCTGCGGGAGCGCTGGCCACCAGGTTAAATCCTTCCGGGTTTTCACTTTCAATGGCCTTGTGTGCCGCCATGGTCGCATAGCCGCCCTCCGAATACCCGGCAAGAAATAAGTCACCATTAAAGTTCATTTTTTCGAGATCGACAAACTCCTCAACTCCTTTGAGCATATCCACTACTGCACCTGCAGTATATCCCTGGTGATAATAGGGATGAAGGATGTCGCTTGATTCTCCAAAACCTATATAGTCGGGGATGGCAATAATATAACCCAAACTGGCGAACCAACAAAGTTGAGTATAGTCTCCCCAGTTTACCGAAGGGGCATCGCGGTGTGTAGCGATGGTGCCGTGTTGCAAGCTCACCATCGGCAGCGCATCTGTTGTTACGGGCATACTTAACAGGCCCGAAACTTCAATCCGTTCCCCATCATAAACGGTGTAATACCTGAACTTATAAACCCTGATCTCGTATTTTACCTGCGTGGCCAGGTCGTTGAGCCCGCCAAAGGAAAAAATATTTTTGATGTCTGCTGCTTCGTAATTGAGGATTTTTTCACTACCCGCATAGTAAAGGATAGGCGCTGGTTCGGGTTCGCGGTTGCAGGCCACAAAAATAAAAGCCAGGGCAATGACGGAAAAAAGAAGCCTTGGTGATGTGAATATTATTTTACTCATTAGCCGTTTTTTAAATGCTTATTTCATCCTGCAATAAGACACCGCGCCAGGATCCTACCCAATATACAAAAACTTAACTTCAATTTTTTCCCTCCCGTACTATATCAATGACTTTTCTAACTGAGCCATACTTTTCAATTAATTTTTCAGCCTCTTCCCTGCCAATACTCAATTCCTCCATAACCATTCTCACGCCCCTGTCGACGAGTTTGATATTTGCCAGTTGCATGTCTACCATTTTGTTGCCTTTTACCCTGCCGAGTTGAACCATCACGCTGGTGGAGATCATATTCAGCACCAGTTTCTGTGCTGTTCCCGACTTCATTCGCGTACTTCCTGTAACGAATTCCGGCCCTACAACCACTTCAATGGGGAAGTTGGCATTCTTTGCCAGTTCCGACCCCGGATTACAGGTGATGCATCCCGTGGTGAGGCCGTGTTTATTTGCTGCCTGAAGTCCGCCAATCACATAGGGAGTACGGCCAGAAGCAGCAATACCTACCACGACATCCTTGTTGTTGATCTGGTACTCCTCCATATCTTTCCATGCCTGATGCGGATCATCTTCGGCATGCTCTACCGAACGGCGAATGGCTTTGTCCCCGCCAGCAATAAGACCAATCACCCAACCGTGTTCCATACCATAGGTAGGAGGTATTTCTGAGGCATCGAGTATACCCAGCCTTCCGCTGGTACCCGCACCTATATAAAAGAGTCGGCCCCCTTTTTTCATTTTTTTTACAATTTCAGTGACCAGCACCTCAATAGCAGGTAAAACTTGTTTTACAGCCGGGGCTACGTTATGGTCTTCGCTATTGATATGGGTGAGTAAGTCAATAACGGATAATTTTTCCAGGTCGTTATAATTGGAGGATGATTCTGTAATATTTGTCATTATTTAATCGCCATTTGAATGGTACAAAGTTAATCCTGATATAGGGTTTTCGAATATATTTTTGATCTTAATCTCATTTGGTAAGGCGGCCTGGCGTAAATATTTTTCAAAATGATAAGCAACAGAACCCACAAAATGAATATCCATTTCCTGATAACGGGGGTATCGCATGATGGTATTTTTAAAAAATTCCTCAAAGCTTGAAAATACCAATTTTGCGATATATGATTCATTCATATTTGCCAGAATAAACCTTCCAAATGAAGCCAGAAACCGATTGGGTCTTTCTTCCCGGTATACCTTGTTCAGAATGTTGTCCCTCGTCAGGTTAAATTCATTTTTTAGTTTGTCATAAATATTTTGTGGCATTTCTTTCCGGACAAAATCGGCCATTAGAATTTTACCCATGTGGGCTCCACTTCCTTCATCACCCAGAATAAAGCCAAGAGAGGTAATATTACCCGCTATTTTTTCACCATCATAATAACAGGAATTTGAGCCTGTGCCCAGAATACCTACTATCCCCTCAGAATGACTACAAGTGGCCCGGGCAGCGCCCAGCATATCATCTTCCACCTTTATGTTGGCCTTTGGCAATACATCCTGTAGCATCCTGGTCAGGAGCCGTACATTTCCAATTGATGAGCACCCTGCGCCGTAAAAATAAATCCGGGATTCCACATCACGGAAATCTTTTAAAAACCCATTTTTTAGCTCCAAATCAATTTGCCGCTCAGAAACATTATAAGGATTAAGGCCCATTGTTTCATAAACCTTTACCTCACCGTTGTTTTGTATAACGCTCCAGGCTGTTTTAGAAGCCCCACTATCTGCAATTATTTTCATATTGAAATTCTAAACGGCAATTTACCTTTTTCTTGTGAAGATAAATAACCGAAAGGTAATATGTGATAGCAATTGTTTCCATTGAATAAACCGTCTGCGGATTCAAGGGATTAATTGAATATTCGGTGTGGTCATAGAAAATAAGGCCCAAATAAACAATTTGTTTTATCTTTGGCCCTGATATGGAGCTTGAAAATAATTCTTATACTATACAGGGGATTCCTGTACAGGAAATAGCGGCCAAATTTGGTACGCCCCTTTATGTTTATGATGCGGAAAAGATCGTAGCGCAATATACCAACCTGACCAGCGCTTTTTCCAATCTGAACGTCAAAATAAAATATGCCTGCAAGTCGCTCACCAATACCGCTGTATTGAAGTTACTGAGGCAAGAAGGCGCTGGGCTGGACGCTGTGTCTATCAACGAAGCCAAATTGGGTCTGGATGCCGGTTATGCCCCGGAAGACATCCTTTTTACCCCCAATTGTGTGAGTTTTGATGAGATCATTGAGGCCGTGGATATGGGTCTGACTATAAATATAGACAACATTTCTATTCTTGAGCATTTCGGCAATAAGTACCATGATAAGGTGCCCTGTAGCATCCGGCTAAACCCACACATTATGGCTGGCGGAAACGTAAAAATATCTACCGGTCATATCGATTCCAAGTTTGGCATCTCTATCTATCAGTTACCACATATTCTTCGCATCGTAAAAACCTACAACCTACAGGTCAGCGGACTGCACATGCATACCGGCTCGGATATATTGGATGCTGAAGTCTTTCTAAAAATGGCCGATATTCTGTTTAGCGTAGCTCGGGACTTTCCTGACCTCAGGTTTATCGACTTTGGCAGTGGTTTTAAGGTAGCCTATAAAGAGGGGGACATCACCACCAATGTCTATGATCTGGGAATAAAACTTGGTGCAAGTTTCAAAGCATTTTGTGTCGAATATGGGCGCGATCTGGAAATGTGGTTTGAGCCCGGAAAATTTTTAGTCAGTGAAGCTGGTATTTTTATCGTTAAGGTCAACGTAATAAAGACCACACCTGCCACAGCTTTCGTAGGCGTAAACTCAGGTTTGAACCACCTGATCAGGCCAATGATGTACGAAGCATATCATGATATTGTGAACATCTCCAACCCGCAGGGACTATCCAGGGTGTATTCGGTAGTAGGTTATATCTGTGAAACAGATACGTTTGGCTATGACCGCAAGCTTCATGAAGTAAGAGAAGGAGATTTGCTGGCCATAAAAAATGCCGGAGCCTATGGATTTATGATGGCCTCGAACTATAATAGCAGAGCAAGACCCGCAGAAGTCATGGTTTATAAAGGCAAGCCACTATTAATACGGAAAGGTGAAAGTTTTGAGGATATTACAAAAAACCTGGTCGATGTGGAGCTCGATTAATGATCTCCGGATTCATCTGTAATAAATGGTTTTTTTGCTTTTGTCACCCATAGTTGGTAACTTACATTGGCTACTGTTCATTTAAGTGGCAAAAAAAGTATTAACCTGTAGCAGGCCGCAATGATTCAAATAATACCTTCGATAGTCATAAGGGATGGAAAAGTAATCCAATTGACAAAAGGCGATCCAAATTCACAAAAAGTTTACAAGGATAGCCCGGTAGATCTTGCCAATCGTTTTTATGATCATGGCATGGAGGTAGTGCATCTGGTGGATCTCGATGGGGCCAAGCGCGGAAGATCACTTAATTATCATATACTCGAAGCGATTTCAGCCCATACTCCGGTAAAAGTTGATTTCACCGGCGGAATAACTACCGATGGTGATTTAAGCAAAGCTTTTGAATATGGGGCAAAGTATGTAACGGCTGCCAGTATTGCCATCACGAACAAAAAAGAGTTTGCCAGTTGGATATTGAGTTATGGCCGTGAAAAAATAACACTGGGTGCTGATGCCCGGGAAGGAAAAGTGGAAATGCGGGGTTGGGAAAAAAAGACCAATGTGGATCTTTTTGCCCATATTGAATACTTTTATGAACGCGGCCTGAAATATGTAAAAACTACCGACATCAATAAAAACGGGTCGATGGAAGGCCCGTCTTACAGTTTATATCAGAAAATTATTGAACAGTTTCCCGGTATATGTGTGCTTGCCAGTGGTGGTACCACCCAATTAGACCAGATTAAAATCCTCAGTGAAATGGGCGTTTTTGCAGTCATCGTTGGAAAAGCCCTCTATGAAGGGCAAATCCGACTGGATGATATTGCCCATTTCTTAGGCACCGTGAACCAGTAATATTCTAAACCTACTTGACAAAGCAAGTTAATTGATAATATCCAGGGAAAATGGAGGAACAGTCTCCATATCGGTTTCTCCTCCGGCATTGGTAATGTCCCCTGTTGAAACGCCTTCTGCCGTTTTGTTGGGCAAGTGGCGTAATGTCACCGTAAGTAAACCGGAAGACGCACTACCCGCTTCAAACACCGTTGTTATTCCGATGGGATCCCCTGCCGCATCCTGATCAGTATATCCAATGGCCAGCATTAAGGGGTTATCCAGCGTATAAAAAAACTGATGGTCTTCGCCCTCGGCTTGTACTTCCGTTGTAATATCATCGGCAGGAGATACGGTTTCATTGAGTACTTTTAGTGAAACTTTATACCGGCTACCCGATTTGAGTGTAATACCATCTACTACAGGGTCATTTCCACCATCCCCATCCGCATCAGCCCATGAAGCTGAAAAAGGAGTGCCGACTGCATTATTACTTAAATCTATCTCCTGAAAACTAAGTGTAAGCGTAGTGATTATTTCTTCCTCATTCACAGGCACCGGATCTTTGCAGGCACTAAGTCCAACAATAAGCGCAAAACCAAATAACAGGAGTGTTTTTTTCATAATTTTATAAAATTAAGTTATATAATTTTTGCAAAGATAGTATCTGACACGAAAATTCACAGATAATAATTAATTCACCTGCAAAATTTTTAATATTGCAAATATTTCCACAACAACAAATTAATGCTCGTCAGGTTACTCATAAAAAACTATGCGCTGATCAGGCACCTGGAGATCAAACCCTCCGCAGGCCTGAATACCATTACAGGAGAAACCGGGGCTGGTAAGTCCATCATGCTTGGCGCCATGGGGTTGCTGCTTGGCAACCGTGCCGATGGTAAGGCCCTTTTATCAGCTGATGAGAAATGTGTCATCGAAGGAGAGTTTAAGATCGGGGAATATCAATTGGGGCCGGTCTTTAAAGAAGAAGATGTGGACTACGAAGAGACCACCATCCTGCGCCGGGAAATTACTTCATCCGGAAAATCCAGGGCCTTTATCAATGACTCCCCCGTTCGCCTGGATGTCATGCGAAAAGTGGGTGATTTCCTGGTTGATATTCATTCTCAACATGATAACCTCCTGCTTGCCGACAGGTATTTCCAACTTAACCTGATTGACACCTTTGCGGGTTCGGAATCCTTGCTTGAGACGTACAAAATATGCTACTCCACCTACAAAAATGCGGAAACGCATTATGAGCAATTGTATGCACAAGCCCATGAAATGCGACGGGAGTACGATTTTAACCGCTTTCAATATGATGAATTAATTAATGCAAACCTGATATCCGGCCAACAGGAAGAACTGGAAAAAGAACTACAGGTACTGGAACATACCGAAGAAATAAAAACGGAGCTTAACCAGGCACTGGAAATTCTCGACCGGTCTGAATGCTCAATGATTAGTCAGGCCAATGCACTTCAATCTGCTTTAGTCAAACTGGCTGGAATTGTCTCAAGGTATGACGACCTGAGTCAGCGGGCCAGTGGCCTGTTTATTGAATTGAAAGAACTGCTCAGGGACATTGAAAGTGAAGAAAATCAGGTGGAAATCGACCCGGAGCGTGCTGAGGAAATCAGCGAAAGGTTGGGGCTTTTCTACCGGCTTCAACAAAAACATGGGATCCAATCGGTAGATCAACTTTTGACTATTCAACAGGAGCTGGAAGAAAAGGTGGGCAAAGTGGAAAACCTGGATGATACGCTGGCCATGGCTGAAAAAGCCCGGGATGAAGCGCTAGCTGCAGTAAACCAGGCCGGTAACAAACTGAGCGAAAAGCGCCTAAGGGCCTTACCTGATATTGAGAAAAACATCGCCACTTTACTGGCCGGTTTGTCAATGCCCGATGCCCGGCTGGATATCAGGCATGCCCTGAGTGCCCCGGGACCACTGGGCACGGATCTGATCAGTTTATTATTCAGCGCGAATAAAGGAGTTGCTCCGGAAGAACTTCGTAAAGTGGCTTCCGGGGGCGAATTTTCCAGATTGATGTTTTGCGTCAAATACCTGATGGCTGGAAAAACGGCCCTTCCCACGATTATTTTTGACGAAATAGATACCGGAATATCCGGTGAGATTGCACAAAAGTTAGGCCTGATGATGCAACAGATGGGTAAAGTACATCAGGTCATCACCATTACCCACCTTCCCCAGATTGCTGCCCGGGGCAATACACACTATTTTGTCTATAAAGACCAGCATCATGAAGGGGTAGCCAGTAAAATTAAAACCCTGGATA
>JAOUKJ010000762.1 GCA_029882675.1 Cyclobacteriaceae bacterium | reverse complement strand
TTTCTGACTGGTGTAGCCAATGGAGGCCCGGTAGGGTAAATTGCCTGCAGAACCACTCATGCTGATGTTGTGGTCGGTACCAATGGCAGTGCCAAAAACCTCATTCTGCCAGTTGGTGTTGGCTGTACCCAGCAAATCAAGGGCCGAAGCAGGCGGATTGGTGATATCCGGATCGTTAACGCGCTCAGTAATCATGGCGCGATATTCATCTCCGGTCATCACATCCAGTTTGGAAGCCACTGAATTGTACGATAAATTACCCGAGTAGGAAAACTGTGGTTTTCCTGACTGTCCTCTTTTGGTGGTAATGATAATCACTCCGTTGGAGGCCCGGGAACCATAGATCGCCGTCGCAGAGGCATCTTTGAGGATGGTAAAGGTTTCGATGTCATTGGGATTAATGGCGCTCAACGGATTACGCATGCCACTGATGCCCTCATTGTCCAGGGGCACGCCGTCAATTACAATCAGGGGATCGTTGCTGGCAGAAAGAGACGAGCCCCCCCGGATGCGAATGGTGGCTCCTGAACCAGGCGCTCCACTGTTGGTGGTAATCTGTACTCCAGAGGTGCGTCCCATGAGTAATTCCTGTGGAGAGGTGATGGCGCCCTTGTTGAAATTTTCAGGGCCAATGGCTGTTACAGCACCTGTGGCATCGTCCTTGCTCTGGACACCATAACCTATAACCACGATCTCCTGTAGTTGGGTGACATCAGTTTCGAGCGATACATTGATAGATGTCTGATTGTTAACAGTCAGTTCCTGGGTGTTATAGCCCACAAATGAAAATATCAACACATCAGATGCAGTAACACTGACGGAATACTGCCCCTGAAAATCAGTAGCAGTACCACTGCTTGTTCCCTTCACCCGGATGTTGACCCCGGGTATGGGTTCGCCGGTTTCGGCATCGCTGACCGTTCCGGTCACGTTTATTTCCTGACCAAAGACCACAGTGGCGTTTAGAAAGAAATAAAATACGATAAAATGTAGATTTTTAATCATATCTGAAAAGTTAGTTTGTTGAATATATCATGCTTTGATAGATCAAATTTAATAGCTGTTTTTATTAAAAGACTACCTATTGGGTATGAAATACTATGGAAACGTTTCCGCAAACGTTTGCATTTCACCAGAATTGTTAAGACCTTTTCCGGCCAATTGAATTTATGACATATCCGTTATATAAACCGGATAATTAAATGCGTTGGTGTCTCAATAAAAGGGAAGAAAAAGCATAATGAAAGGAAGTCAGGTAACAATAAAAGATATAGCACGGGAATTGAATATTTCTCCCTCAACGGTATCCAGGGCATTGAAAGACCATCCGGATATCAGTAATGATACCAAGAAGGCCGTCACTGACCTGGCGGCCAAATGGAATTATCAGCCCAACACCATTGCTATGGGCCTGCGGCAAAATAAAACCAATACCATCGGGGTAATCATCCCGGAACTGGTTCATTTCTTTTTCAGTACGGTCATCAGCGGTATAGAAGATGTGGCCTATAGCGGGGGTTATTCCGTGATTGTTTCCCAGTCAGGTGAAAATCTGGAGCGGGAGGCACTGGATATTCAAACGATGTTTAACCATCGCGTGGACGGCATTTTAATGAGTGTAACGAAAGAAACTGATCATTTTGAACATATCGGAGCCATCTTTGACCGGGGTATGCCCATGGTGTTTTTTGACCGGGTGATTGACAGTATAGCGTGTAGTAAAGTCGTTGTTGATGATTTTGAGGGGGGATACCAGGCAACAGCCCATTTGATAAAGCAGGGTTATACGCGTATCGCCCACCTGGCAGGACCTGAAAAACTACATATAGCCCGCCAGCGGTTGGCTGGTTACAAAAAGGCACTGATGGATCATGGCCTGGGAATCGATGAGAGTATGATATTTTTTGAGGATTTCAGGGGTGATGAGAGTTGTGCCAGAGAGATAACACTGGAGATGCTGGACAAGCGCAATCCGCCACAGGCCATTTTTGAAACCAGC
>JAOUKJ010000761.1 GCA_029882675.1 Cyclobacteriaceae bacterium | reverse complement strand
AATGGGCGACATGCATTATTTTCCCGGTTATCTATTGGAAGCGGGTAAAACAAACGGCTATTGCCAACGGGTGAGTTTAAGCCTGGGAGAAGTATTACGTTCCATGGGCGTGAAATCACGGCAACTGCACTGGCAAAAAGATGGCGTAGGTTTTCATCAGTTTATTGAGTATTACAATCCGTACAGTGATCAGTGGATAATAATTGATCCGTACTATGGTGTGAAATATAAAGATAAAGCGGGTCATTTCCTCGGATTTGAAGGGATAGACCAATTGAAACGAGCAGGGACTTTTGACTTGTCAAGGATCCATAAAATAGAAGTAAATCGTTTCTACTTTAGTGAGGAGGAAATAATCAACGGTTGGAATGCCGATTTGGCTATTCATATTCTATAATGGGTTTTCGTCTTAACGACTAAAAGCACTATCTATAATTGCTACAGCATTCTTCAAGCGGATCGTTCCTTCCCCCCGCACAATTTGAACGTTCCCTTCCCTTTTTTCCAATTCATGGACAAACCCTTCAAAAAAGTGCTCCCCCTTCTCCGGGTTCTCCCGTTGCGCATCTTCCGCCCAAGGTAAATCCGGGGCACAAAGCAGGTAAAGATCGTAATTCTGCTTTTCAAGCATGTCCAGTATTTCAGGGGCACACCTGCCATACTTATGCTCCGACCAGATTTTCAGATTGGTAAGTTCCGTATCAGTGAAGAGAAAACGGTTGGCCTTTTCCATGGCCTCTTTCTCCCGCTCCGAATGGCCCCGGGCCATCTCCACCAGGTCTTCCTCGTGATATGGCCTTCCCAGACGGTCTATATATTCCCGGGCATACTCAGGCACCCAAACAGTTTCGTAGTATATGGCAAGTTGTCGGGCCAGTGTGCTCTTTCCGGTAGACTCCGGGCCGGTGATGGCGATTTTATATATTTTCAATTTAATAGCTTGCGCCTTTGCGTGAATAAATAGCTCTATCTTTCTTGCATCTCCAACTTCCTCCTCCAGGTCATATACCCCCATACCGCCATCAATGTAAAAACTAAAAACTGAAAGGAGGTGAAGGCCAGTCCCTTATACAAATATAATGGAATAGAGATGGCATCGCCCACAATCCAGGCCACCCAGTTTTCTATTTTTTTCCGGGCCATCAACACCATGCCCACCACAAAAATGGCCGTGGTGAGCGCATCCCAGTTGGGTACATCACTGTCGGTGTATCCCATCAGGACAAATCGGATAATAAAAAAAGCCACTACGGCACTCAGGATATATAAGGCCTTTTCTCTGGTGTTGCAGGCCGTAATGGGAATATGCTGTTTTTCCATGTCAGTCCGTCCCCAAACTACCCAGCCATAAATACTCATTACCAGGTAGTAGCCATTGATAGACATGTCGGCATAGAGTTTAAACTGGGCGCAGATGTAGATGTATATCAACACACTCACAATACCCGTCGGGAAGACGAGTATATTTTCTTTTTTGGCATACCATACACTCGCCAGGCCAAAGACAATACCCCCCGCTTCCAGTGCACTTGAATTCCTTGCACCTTGAAGAAAAAGCTCCCAAAATTCCTGTAAATACATAAAGCGCGAAAATAGTGAATTTGTTTTAACTTAGCGTCTTTATTTTTATTGCCGTTGAAAGTTGCCCATGATCCGATGGGCGGGTGAGACGACTTAACAAAAAATAATCGGTCAATGACAGGAAAAAACATCCATACGGATCCCGTCACCCTGCCCTGGGAGGAGAAAGTGAAGGATATTATTAAATCGATTAATTTCCCCAAAGGCGTTGAGCAATCCCCGCTGCGCCGCTGGTGTTTGAAATGGTTCCTGTGGGCGGGCACGACGTGCATACTTCTCAGGAGCAATACAGTGAAGGGTAGGTTTCATGTTTTTTTCAGCTCAATTCTGGTCGCCGTTTTGCTCGGGCTATTCATTTCCTGCGAAAACATCAAGACCAACAAGGCCACCGCTGAAGAGGGCATTGTGAAACGAAAACGC
>JAOUKJ010000760.1 GCA_029882675.1 Cyclobacteriaceae bacterium | reverse complement strand
CTTTCCTAATTGTAGTATTAAAAAGTTTTTGGAGGGGGAAAAATTTACTGATGAAGTGACTCTGTGCCTTCCCCCGAGGCGTCGGGGGCGTACTCTGTGGTTAAACACCCACAAAATCCTTCCGGTCCTCCCCCCTTTCGCAGTACCTTGAAACCATCCCAATCTGCATCTGGTTGTCCCCATATTTTTTTAACCACAGAGATCACAGAGATTTGCTTTGTGGCTAACACAGAGTTCGCAGAGAATCCCATGCTGGTGGCCTACTCCCTCCTCAGCGCAATCTGTGCGCGGAGAAGGTAATCGATAAGAAAAGGCTTGCTTTGTTATTTCATACCAATCCAAAGGGCACTAGCCCTGAAAACCTTTTTAACAAAGACAATCAGAAGTCTTTTCTTTATCTTGCACCTATGAAAAACAAGACTTTTATCGTTGATGCATTCACCGACCGGCCTTTTTGCGGCAACCCGGCCGGGGTCTGCCTGACAACCGGGCCGTTGGAGAATAACCTGATGCAGTCCATTGCCAGCGAGCTGGGTTTTTCTGAAACGGCCTTTATTTCACAAAATGATCAATCCGAATATTACCCCATCCGCTATTTTTCACCGAAAATGGAAATACCCCTTTGCGGACATGCCACACTGGCCGCAGCCAAAGTTTTATTTCAACGCGAAAGCCAAATTGGCCCTATTCATTTTACCACCATCGAAGGTTTGGATTTAATTATTCAAAGCGAAGGGGAATTGGTGGTGATGGAATTTCCGGTTTATGATACATTTCCTGCTGATACCCCTACCGCTATGCTTTCAGCCCTTGGGCTGGGAGAGATCGTGAACACGGTGTATAATGAAGAGACCAAAATACTGCTTCTCGAAATTGATGATTGTGAGACCTTACAGCAAATGGCCCCAGATTATGAGGCACTTGTTCGTTCTCACCAGGGTATTAATGGCGTACTGGTTACGGCCACTTCAAATCAAGAGGCCTATGATTTTGAGTCGAGGTATTTCTGGCCCTGGAGCGGCACCAACGAAGATCCCGTGACGGGTGGTACCCATACCTTTTTATCAAAATACTGGGCCGACCGGCTGGGCAAAAACCGACTGATGTCTTTTCAGTGTTCGGAAAGAACAGGCAGTATGGAAGTGGAGTTGGCAGGAAATAATAAAGTCCTGATAAGAGGGGAAGCACAAATTGTTTTTGAAGGGGTGTTTGTGGTAGATTAAAGCATTTTATTTATTACCTAAAATCCGCAAGCGTATTTTAGGTATTAAAGAAAAAGGAGTTTTCCCGCCCTCTGGGCGGGAAAACATTTGAAATGCACTTTTTTTGGTCCACTAAAATAAGTGAGAAGCCTTTAGATTAAAACCAGTGCATTCAGCTTTATTTCAAATATTTTTAAATGTTTCTTAAAGCCGCTTGCGGATTTAAGGTATTACGATAAATGCTCATGCTCATTACGATCAACCCTTTGGGTTTTTATAAACGAGAAAAACGAAGGTAAATAACCCCATAAGGAAATTGATCGCCCCCAACATATCTTCTCTACCCTTCAGGGACTGATATGTTTCGGGAAGTATTTTGGTTTTGAACCCTTCATGGGCAAGTAGGGAGACTTGCTTTACGAGTGGTGTAAGGAGCAACATCCCATTTAACAGCACCAGCAACATCAAAAAGGAAATAAACAACCACCCATAATTTTTTAACCATCTGTTCCTGTTCAGAAAAAACAGGACAAATGTGGCGATAATTGCCACCCACATTCCCGGAATGGTAAGGGCATACGATATATCCGAAACAAACTGTCTGTAATAGTATATCATATCTACATCTGTCGTGTCGCCAACTGCATTATTAATCACTATAGACGTAAGTATCCCTCCAAAAAAAAATACAGACCCCACGATCTGAAACAGGTTTATTGACTTTTCATATTTCATAATTCATATACTTTTGTTTTGCGCAAAAGTCTGAACTATGAAAAAGCTGTGCATTGATAAATGTTAA
>JAOUKJ010000170.1 GCA_029882675.1 Cyclobacteriaceae bacterium | reverse complement strand
CAGGATATACACCACTTCCTATTTAAACCGTGTCGTCACTGAAGGTCGACTTATGGGAGAATCCTGGGGCTATGACGTCTGTACCAATATATCGGCCAATTTTCAGGGTAACGCACTGAGAATACTCAACGGAAATCCCTATAACGAACATTTCAGGGCCTACAATGCCGATTTTTTAACGACCAGGCGTTGCTGCACCGGTACGGCCCGCGACTGCGATTCATGTTATGACACCTGGGAACGGTTTTCCTGGATTATGATCAATGTCAAAAAGCATCTGGCCAACCGTCAGGATTTTGTTCACTGGCTCACGACCATGTACACTTTTTATATGGTCAATCGTTTTATCGTACCTCATGATGCCGGGGCGGCTCTCCGCGATATCCATGCGCTGGAAAGTGAGCATGTGGGAATAGGTGTTGATGCCCGGGAGGAAGGAAATGGTTAAATGGAAAACTGTCCAGATGCATGCCGTGAATTTAACGCTCCCGATGTTTAGCGGTGGTGTTATTTAAACGTCCATTGAACTTTAAATTTGAACCTAATGTTTATTCCAGGAACGAAATAATTTTTTAAGTTAATGAAAACCGTAGTACTAGGCGCCACCACCAACCCTGCCCGTTATGCCTTTGCAGCGGCAGAACGTCTGCATCATGCAGGATTGGATTTTGAGCTGGTCGGCATAAAGAAGGGAGAGCTTTTTGGCAAAGATATCCAGGATTTACGTGATCACCCGGAAATAGCGGATGTGCATACCGTGACGTTGTATCTGGGGCCAGTCAACCAAAAACAATGGTACAATTACATCCTGATGCTAAATCCCCGTCGGGTGATATTTAATCCGGGAACAGAAAATCCCGAACTGGCAGGGATGCTACAGGAACAGGGTATTGGTTATGAATACGCCTGTACGCTCACTTTGCTATCTGTAGGTAATTATTTCACTCAATAGTCAGCGATTGTTCCAGTGTATTGTATCTGACAATGGCGCCCCGTTGCTTTAATGTACTTATGGTGAGGCTTAAATGGTCATTTTCCGCAAGGGTTAAATCTATGGGGTTGTTCTGGAAAAATAAATATTTCAGTTTTGTGAATGTCGTAAAATGATGAGGCAGGGAGGTAATATCATTGGCTGAAATGTCCAGATCCTCCAGGTTTTTAAGTTGAAATATGACGCCAGGGACATCCATGAAATAATTATTCTGGATGTGTAAAACTTCCAGTCCTGATAGCTGGCCAAAAGATTCAGGAAGATAAGAAAGCCTGTTGTGGTGAATATATAGTTTTTTAAGGTTGGGGAGCTGTCCGATTGTTTCAGGTAAAGTGTACAGGTTGTTGTTGGCGAGAAAAAGGACTTCCAGGCGGCTCAGTTCATGTACATTGTCAGGTATAGTTTCCAGTTGATTATAGTAAAGATCAATCTCCTCCAGATTAGATAATTGTAAAATGGAAGAGGGCAGGCTTTTTAACCGGTTGGCATAGAAACTCAGTTTAATCAGATTTTGAAGCTGTCCAGTTTCATCCGAAATGGCTGAGATGCGGTTGTTGGAGAAATTAAGATCGCGGAGTGCTTTCATCTTCCCGATGCCTGTTGGTACCTCTTCAATATTGCATTTGATCATTTTTAGCGTTTCGATATGCGCCAGCTTGCTGAAGTCTGTTTTGTGAAAAGTGAGTGGGTTTTCATTGATGTCAATCCTTTTAAGCTTCCTGATTTTTTTTAGCCCGGAAGGAATATCGGTAAAATTGTTTCGATCAAGCACAATGTCAGTCAGCTGACGGAACCGCCTTGTTGAACGAGGTAGTTTAGACAAACCGTTACCATGCAGGTAGAGTTTAATGATGTTCTTGTTTCGTCCAATACTTAGTGTTCCCGTACCCCGTTGATTATATGACAAGTCCAGGTATTTCAGGCTGTCCAGTTTGTTTAGACGGCGGGGAATCTTTTTAATGTTGTTGTGATCAAGCTCCAGGCGTTTGAGGTTTGTGCAGGCAAAAACAAAACCAGGAATTGTTTCCAGATCGAGGTAGGACAGGTCTACCGAAGTGATTTGGCTCCAGTCTGCCATACTTTCATAGTTTGCTAGTTTTTCCCGGGCTTTTTCCCGGTAGCTGATTTCCCGGGCATGTTGCAGTGAGTCCCGGTGCCGGATGAATTCCAAAGAATCACGGTAATATACCTTTGTGGTTAGTTGCTGCGAAAACCCAGTTAAAGCAAGGAAGACCGGAAGGAGGGATATATAGTAATTTCTCATACAGTAAAACTAAAAAATTAGTTGATAATAAAGCAAGTGTTTTTATAGAAAAGATTAATTTTCATGCTATTTTTGTAGGATTTTTAAAAGGACTATGAGCGACAATAAAGAACAACCTAACGATTATTCGGCAGTAAATATTCAGGTACTTGAAGGCCTGGAAGCGGTAAGGAAGCGGCCTGCCATGTATATAGGCGATGTAGGGATCAAGGGATTACACCATTTGATTTGGGAAGTGGTGGATAACTCGATTGATGAGGCACTGGCCGGGCATTGCGATAAGATCAGTGTAGTCATCAACAAAGACAACTCCATCACTGTACAGGATAATGGTCGGGGTATTCCCACAGATATGCACGAGAAGGAGCAGAAATCAGCACTTGAGGTGGTGATGACGGTACTTCATGCCGGTGGTAAATTTGATAAAGACACTTATAAAGTATCGGGAGGTCTGCATGGTGTGGGTGTTTCCTGTGTTAATGGGCTATCCAAGTATTTGAAAGCCACAGTACACCGTGACGGGAAAATATATGAGCAGGTTTATGAGCGGGGCATTCCCCAAAAGCCGGTGGAGGCTGTTGGGGAAACAGATATAACAGGTACCATTATTCATTTTTTGCCGGATGATGAAATATTCACGGCACATGAATATGTGTTCGATACGGTAGCTTCACGATTGAGGGAATTAAGCTTCCTGAATGCCGGCATCACCATTGAATTATCCGATCAGCGGGACGAAGATCGGGGCGTTGAAATATTTCATTCCGAAGGGGGATTGCGCGAATTTGTGGAATACCTTGATTCTACCCGTGAAAAGCTCATCCCACAGCCCGTTTTTATGGACAGTGAAAAGGGGATTATTCCGGTACAAGTGGCGTTGAACTACAACACATCGTACACAGAAAATGTTGTTTCCTATGTAAACAATATCAACACCATAGAGGGGGGTACCCATGTTGCTGGATTTCGCCGGGCGCTTACCCGTACATTGAAGTCATACGCTGATAAGTCCGGGATGCTGGACAAAGTAAAAATTGATATTGCGGGTGACGACTTCAGGGAGGGGTTGACTGCGGTCATCTCCATAAAAGTGGCGGAGCCTCAGTTTGAGGGACAAACCAAAACCAAGTTGGGTAATTCAGACGCCATGGGCGCTGTTGATACGGTTGTGGGTGAGATGTTGAATATTTACCTGGAGGAAAACCCCAAAGAGGCCAGAGTTATTGTGGGCAAGGTGGTACTTGCGGCACAGGCACGTCATGCCGCCCGTAAGGCCCGGGAGATGGTACAGCGAAAGAATGTGTTGTCCGGATCTGGACTGCCCGGCAAGCTGGCCGATTGCGCCAATACTGACCCTACCGTATGTGAATTATACCTTGTTGAGGGTGATTCTGCGGGTGGTTCAGCCAAGCAGGGCAGAGACCGTGACTTTCAGGCTATCCTGCCGTTGCGAGGAAAAATACTCAATGTGGAAAAGGCCCAGGAACACAAGATTTATGAGAATGAGGAAATCAAGAATATGATTACCGCCCTGGGAGTGAGCTTTGGTACAGATGAGGGCGAGAAAGCCCTGAATATGGTGAAATTACGTTACCATAAAGTTATCATTATGACGGATGCGGACATTGATGGTAGCCATATTCGTACACTTATTCTCACTTTCTTTTTCAGGTACATGCGCGAACTTATCGAAAAGGGCTATCTGTATATCGCCCTCCCGCCGCTTTATTTGTTGAAGAAAGGAAAACAGGAACGTTATTGCTGGAATGAAGATGATCGTGCACGTAATACAAAGGAATTGGCCGGGGATGGCAAAGAAGAATCTGTTGGTGTGCAACGTTACAAGGGTCTGGGCGAGATGAATCCCGAACAGTTGTGGAATACCACAATGGATCCGGCGTTCCGTAGCCTGAAGCAAGTGACCATTGATTCTGCCGCTGAGGCAGACCACCTGTTCTCTATGCTGATGGGTGATGAGGTAGCGCCACGTAGAGACTTCATCGAACGCAATGCACGTTATGCCAACGTGGATATCTGATAAGGTATTATAATTTCTTCGCCTTTTATGGCACAGCGGTGCCGGTACTTTTGTGTGCCATGATTTTAGAATGACTGAAAGCTCATTAGCTATTGATGGCTAATGAGTGAGCCTTTCCTTTTTCTGGTTGATTCGGCTAAAGTCAGTGGAATTGATCGTACTTATTATACCTTCAGAAATATCTTTTTCCGATAAAGAAAGTACAAAAATAACCACACCAGTCCCAGGGCGCCTACACTTTCAAAAAAGGAGTGCAGCGCTTCAGGTGTTACTTCATATATCCCTTCAAACAATAACCTGGAGGTATTGCGGAAACTGATAAAATGATAGGCGAGATAGATCATCAGGCTGTTCATGCCAATCACTTTAAAGAAAAAGGCCCACTTGTGATAACCCAGAATATCAATCACCCAATAAAACAGGCCGAGGCTGAGAAAGGCCAGCCCTCCGGTAAATAATATAAAGGAACTACTCCATAGGTGTTTATTGATGGGGAAGATTAATCCCCACAGCAGTCCGGCTACCAGAAAAATAACACCGGCAACAGCCAGTTGATTGAGCTTTTTATACGGCGAGATATGCTGATTTCGCAGGATATCTCCCGCCAGTGTACCGAGCACGGTGAGGCACAGTGCCGGCAGCTGCGTAAAAATGCCCAATTCATCGTAGGTGCCCTGCAACAGCCTGCCCGGATTGAAGGTGCGGTCGATCCACCCGGTGAGGTTGCCTTCAAAGGAGAGGTCGCCGGCGCCAAATTCAGGAACAGGAATGAGCATAAGGGCAGCATAATAAAAAAGAAGCAGCCCACTTACCCAGAAAATTTTTCCTTTTATATTGAAATTCAGGTATAGAACCGTAGCAATAAAGCCGGCGAAGCCGATGCGGCCCAGCACACTTCCAAAACGAATTTGCGACCAGTCAAAAACGGGTACCGGTGCATTTTTGTATAATATGCCCAACAGGATAAGGATAACCATCCGTTTAAAGGCTTTTTTATAAAGCGCCTGTTTACTCAGGCCCAGTTGGAGCCCTTTGTTGAGCGAGAAGGGGAGGGATACCCCGGCAATAAAAAGAAACAGGGGGAAGATGAAATCATAAAAGGTGAAGCCATTCCATGCAGGATGCTCAAACTGTGCGGCCAGGCCATTGATTAGCCCGATGTCTGTCTTGCCTCCAAGGGCTGCAATAACAGATCCTCCGCCGGCGATCATTAGCATATCAAAGCCACGAAGGGCATCTATTGATAATAAACGAGTATGTTTTTTTGATGAATTTGAATTCTTCATAGCAGTGCTGGTTCAGTAAAATCCCGACAATATAAATAACGGAATCGGTTTTTACGTTATTTTTTACGGTGCATTATAAAATATTACCGGAAGAATTGGCAGGAAGTGGATGCCCTTTTGCCAAAGAGTATATATATTGAACATTCATTTCCAAACGGTCATCAATTGTTTAATCCCATGAAGAATATATTTTATTTTGTCCTGATCATCGTATTTTTTACTTTTTCCTGTTCGGAAAAGAAGGAAGAGGCCTCTCCCTGGCTGAGTGGGTTTGTGAAGCACGATGTTAATCCGGTCATGACCGCTGATTCTTCCTTTACATTTACTTGCCCGGTTTCCGGACTGGAAGTGCAGTGGCAGCGGGCCGATGTATTCAATCCCGGTGCCATTGTTCGTGGCGACTCTATTTATATGCTTTTCCGGGCCGAAGACAATCCCGATGCCATCCTGGGGGGGCGCACTTCACGCATCGGACTGGCTGCCAGCGCTGATGGCGTACATTTTAAAAAGCGCTCAAAACCCGTGCTTTATCCCGATTCCAGCCGGCATGTTCAGTGGGATTATCCCGGTGGGTGCGAAGATCCCCGGGTTGTTGAATCCCCGGACGGTACATATGTGATGACCTATACAAGCTGGAACCGTGACCTGGCCCGGCTATCTGCAGCCACATCAAGAGACCTGGTGCATTGGGAAAAAGCAGGTCCCGTATTTGAAGAGGCGCATGATGGCAGGTTTCTGGATGTGTGGAGCAAGTCGGGATCCATCGTTGTGAAAAAAGAAAATGGCAGGCTGATCGCAACTAAAATAAACGGAAAATTCTGGATGTACTGGGGCGAGCGGTTTGTAAATGTGGCCTGGTCTGAAAATCTGGTGGATTGGACACCCCTGCTGGACGATAAGGGTGAACTGCTCAATAGCATGGCCCCACGGGAAGGGCAGTTCGACAGCTTCCTGACCGAACCCGGCCCGCCAGCATTGCTCACCGAGGAGGGGATCATCCTTTTTTATAATGGTAAAAATGACGAAGGTGATCTGGCTTCCTCTGAAATTCCACGGGGTACATATTGTGGGGGGCAGGCCTTGTTTGATAAAGACGATCCGGCCAAATTTATTCAGAGAATGGATACTCCCTTTATCTGTCCCGACCTGCCCCATGAGGTCACGGGCCAATACAAAGACGGAACCACTTTTATCGAGGGGCTGGTCTGGTTTAAAGACCAGTGGTTTTTGTACTACGGAACTGCCGATTCGATGGTGGGATTAACAGTAAAGTAGCCCTGCGAAGGTGAAAACGATTTACTAATTTGTTAGCTGTTTTTTTTGCTAAGAAATCTTTGACGTTTCGGGGAATGTGCTTTCCATCATTCCCCTCACACACTGCCTGCTGTTTCCTCCTTCCCATCTCCCTGGCAATCCCATCTCATATCTCTCTTCTCAATTAAAACCTCAAAGTAAATTTTGTGTAATCATCCGGTTCAGACTCAACGGTGAGTGTACCATGATGCAACTGCATGATCTGACGGGACAGGGCCAGGCCAATACCTGAACCACGGTTTTTCGTGGAATAAAAAGGGATAAAAATCTTCTGTAATGCCTCCCGGATAATCCCGGGTCCGTTGTCGGTGACCTGTAGCCAGGGGCCTTCTTCCTTATTTTTTCCGCCGGAAAGCACGATATAGGCTCCGGATCGGCCCTTCAGTGCTTCAATGGCGTTTTTCATAATATTGATAAGGACTTGTTCCATTTGTTCTTCATCCGCGGTAATGGTAAGTTCTTCGGGATCAATCATTACAGTGCATTGAATGTCTTCTTTTTTCAATTCTGTTTTCATCAGTTTTACCACATGCTTCATCAGGTCCCGGGCCTTTATTTCTTTAAAGCGGGGCAAAGGTATGGATGTGTAGTCGCGATAGGCATCTATAAACTTGATCAGTCCGGTGCTTCTCCCTTCGATGGTATCGATGCCTTCTTTCAGGTCGTCCATAGCCTCAATTTCCAGCGTGCAAATATGTTTGTCAATATGCACTTCTTCTTTGAGGATATCTCTCATGGTGGATGTCAGTGAGGCAATAGGGGTGATGGAGTTCATGATCTCATGACGTAATACGCGGGTTAGGTTTTGCCAGGCTTCAAGCTCCTTTTTTTGGAGTTCGGGCTGGATATTTTGGATGGCGACCAATTTAAATTTATTTACGCCCAGCTTTATTTCTGTTGCATGTATGGAGAGTTGTATGTCGTCACTGGTGCGGTGTAGGGTACTTTTACCAGGGGGCAGGTCGAACATCGCCTTGTATAATCTGGAGTTGGTTTCAATGAGGTCATCCATATTTCTCAAAGGGCCAATATTCAACAGTTTTTTAGCCGTTGCGTTGATCAATCCTACATTTCCCTCCTGATCGAAGGAAAGCAATCCGGCACTGACATGTTCTACCACTGTGTGCAGGTATTGATGATGTTCTTCCTTTTCCGAACGGGC
>JAOUKJ010000169.1 GCA_029882675.1 Cyclobacteriaceae bacterium | reverse complement strand
TCTCACCTTACTTACCCTGAAATTGTTTGCTAACATTCACAGTCGGCCACCTCAAAAGTTTACCTTATTCCAATTTAAAACCTTCCCCATACATCCATGTAGCCTTCATGAATTCCCGTGGTATGATTTCGCCCATAGCTACATACTACTTAAACCGAACCCGGGCTGAATAAATGACAAGGGGCAAACACACAATCCACAAAATCACCAGACCAAGTGAAAAATAAACCAGATACCCAAAGTTGCTGTAATCGAATTTTTCACCACTGTTAAACACACTCACAAACACCATGGATATTGCTAAAAAAATATTCACCACTACAGCCAATCCATGTTTCCATCCGGTAAGACGTATTGATTGACGCGACATGGATGCATTCTTATTCCAATTTCTGGCAAAAATGTAGATAGTTATATTCGTCAGTGCGATTAGCCCCAGGAAAAAATAAAAAAATATCTCCTTACTTATGTACTCGGTAGCCGTTGCATAATCACCCGAATAAGCAACCATTTCAGGTAGCCAGGCATACACATAAAAAAGAACCAGGTTGACTAACATGAACGAAACCAACCAAAACAACTTCAAAACTCTGTTTATCTGCATTTTCTGAAAAATATTGACAAAAATAATCTTTTACCGATCAATAATAAATTTTTTTTCTCCTTCATTTCGCAAAAATCTTCAGGGCGTTATACCATAATTTATATATAGTACATGCTTGCTAAAAATTAATGTTGCATATTTGCACTCCTTAAAAAATAACTAAGAACAACTGTTTGAAAAATGGTAAATATCACCCTGCCTGATGGTACAATAAAAGCCTTTAAAAAAGGGGTAACCGCACATCAAATAGCCCTGAGCATAAGTGAGGGTCTGGCACGAAATATACTGGCTGCTAAAGTCAACCAAGAAATATGGGAAATTGATCGGGAGATCAGGGAAGACGCTAGTGTCACTTTGCTTACATGGAATGATGACGATGGAAAATCTGCCTTCTGGCACTCTTCAGCACACCTTATGGCAGAGGCCCTGGAAGCAATATACCCCAACGTAAAATTCGGTATAGGCCCACCCATTGAAAACGGGTTCTACTATGACATCGATCTGGGAGAAGAGACTTTTGGCGAAGAAGATTTAATTAAGGTGGAAACTAAAATGATGGAACTGGCCAGACAAAAAAACCAGTTCATCAGAAAATCCGTATCAAAGGCCGAAGCTATTGATTACTTTCGGGAGAAAGGCGATGAATATAAACTGGAGCTGCTTGAAGACCTCGCTGATGGCACCATTACCTTTTATACCCAGGGAAATTTCACTGACCTGTGCAGGGGCCCACATATTCCTGACACTGGTCGGATAAAAGCCGTAAAGCTTTTAAATGTAGCAGGTGCATATTGGAGGGGAGATGAGAAAAACAAAATGCTGACTCGTATTTATGGAGTTACCTTCCCCAAACAAAAAGAACTTAATGAACATCTGGAAAGGCTTGAAGAAGCCAAAAAGCGTGACCACAGGAAATTAGGTAAGGAGCTTGAACTTTTTGCTTTTTCAGAAAAAGTAGGCATGGGCCTTCCCCTTTGGCTTCCTAAAGGTACTATTTTGCGAGAACGCCTGGAAAAGTTTATGCGCAACGCACAAACAAAGGCAGGCTATGACGCCGTAGTAACACCACATATTGGCCGAAAAGAGCTTTATGTCACCTCCGGGCATTATGACAAATACGGCGAAGATTCCTTCCAGCCCATCAATACACCACAGGAAGGCGAGGAATTTCTCCTCAAGCCAATGAACTGTCCTCACCATTGTGAAATATATAAAGTAAAGCCCCGTTCATACAAAGATTTACCAATCCGTTTGGCTGAATTTGGCACCGTATATCGGTACGAACAACATGGTGAACTTCATGGTCTGACAAGGGTAAGAGGATTTACACAAGACGATGCTCATATCTTTTGCCGGCCTGATCAGGTGAAAGAAGAATTTATAAAAGTAATTGATCTGGTGCTTTATGTATTTAGGGCACTGGGTTTTACCGATTATATAGCGCAAATATCACTGCGTAATCCCGAAAACAAGGAGAAGTATATCGGTGAAGATGAATTATGGGAAAAAGCGGAAAGGGAAATTCAGGAAGCCGCCGAAGAAAAAGGACTTGTGACCGTCACCGAATTAGGTGAGGCCGCCTTTTATGGCCCCAAACTGGATTTCATGGTAAAAGATGCACTCGGCAGAAAATGGCAACTAGGTACCATTCAGGTCGATTATAACTTACCAGAGCGCTTTGAACTTGAGTATAAAGGCGCTGATAATAAAATGCACCGCCCAGTCATGATCCACCGTGCGCCTTTTGGTAGCATTGAGCGTTTTGTCGCTGTACTTATTGAACATTGTAGCGGTAAGTTCCCTTTATGGCTTTCTCCCGATCAAATCGCTGTATTGCCCATCTCTGAAAAATATGCTGAATATGCTCAAAAAGTATATGATGAACTCAATATGAGTGATATAAGAGGTTTTATTGATCACCGGGATGAAAAAATTGGAAGAAAAATTCGGGATGCCGAATTGAAAAAAGTTCCCTTTATGCTTATCGTTGGTGAAAAAGAAGAAGCCGAAGGGAAAGTATCCGTTAGGCGTCAGGGTCAGGGTGATCTGGGATCTCAATTAATAGCAGATTTTAAGTCCTTGTTTAGTCAAATAATTATTGATGAAACGGGCAATCCATGACATTTAATAAAATTTTAAATATAAGGGTTTTTGATTATATCAAAATAATAACCGATATTTGCAAACCATTTTTCAAACCTAAATTTTTTAGAAAAGATCGCTAAAAGAATACCAAGAAAAAGGAACTTCCGAGTAAGAGAGGAAGAACCTTACCGAGTAAATGATAGGATTACCGCCAGGCAAGTTCGTGTTGTTGGGGAAAACGTTGAAGTAGGCGTATACTCAATTAGTCAGGCAAAAGCGATCGCAAGTTCGTTGAGTTTGGACTTAGTTGAAATATCACCTAAGGCTGACCCACCGGTATGCAAGGTGGTGGACTATTCTAAATTTAAGTACGACCAAAAGAAAAAGCAAAAGGAAATAAAGGCCAAAGCGCAACGTACAGTAATTAAGGAAATACGTTTTGGTCCGAATACTGAAGAGCATGACTTTAACTTTAAGCTTAAACATGCTATAAAGTTTTTAGAAGAAGGCGCAAAAGTAAAAGCCTTTGTCCATTTTGCCGGGCGTACAATTGTGTTTAAGGAACGTGGAGAAATATTATTATTGAGGTTTGCTCAAATGCTTGAAGAGCATGGCAGGGTAGAACAAATGCCTAAATTGGAAGGCAAGAGAATGTCAATCTTTATTGCACCAAAAGCAAGCCCGAAAAAGTAACATAACATAAATAAAGGAAAAGGAAATGCCTAAAGTTAAGACAAAATCAGGAGCTAAAAAGCGTTTTAAGCTGACAGGAAGTGGTAAAATTAAAATGAAACACGCTTATAAAAGTCACATCCTGACCAAGAAAGAAACCAAACAAAAAAGAAACCTGACAAAAATGGGTTTGGTTGATAAAGCAGACTTAAAGAATGTTAAAAAAATGTTGTGGATCTAATTTAGATCACTACAACACGGTTATTTGTTAAACCCGGTCAGTAGGCTTTTAAAAAGTGTTTAATTACCGCCCCTGACCAAAACGAAATGAAAAAATGCCTAGATCAGTAAACAGCGTAGCCTCTAAGGCCCGCAGAAAAAAAACAATGAAACTTGCCAAAGGGTACTTTGGCAGAAGAAAAAATGTATGGACGGTTGCTAAAAATGCCGTTGAAAAAGGCCTTACTTATGCCTACCGTGACCGTAGGGTTAAGAAAAGGGAATTCAGAGCACTGTGGATACAACGTATTAATGCAGCTGCGCGCATCCACGGAATGTCATACTCCACATTTATCGGGGCACTTAAAGCTCATAACATAGACTTGGATCGCAAAGTACTTGCTGATCTTGCCACTAATCAACCGGAAGCCTTTGCCAAAATCGTAGCACAGATTAAAAAGTAAGACATATATATTATCACATAAAAAAAAGCCCGGTCATTATATGGTCGGGCTTTTTTTATGTACATTTTATCGTCATCCCCTGAATATTAAAATAAATTATTTGAACTTTGAATTTATGAATAAAAAGGTGAGAAAATATATCCTGTTAACACCGGTTATCGGTGTAATAGCTCCCCTGATTTTCTTAATAGCTTTATTTTTACTCGTTCGGTTTGAGTATTTCGGACAACTTCCGGCAAAGGAAGAACTCAACAGCCTTACCCACATGACAGCGTCTTCTGTTTTTGATAGAAAAGGGGCCGTGATAGGCCGTTATTACATTCAGGATCGGGTGCCTGTACATATTTCCAAAATTTCCAAAGAGCTGGTCTCTACGTTGGTCGCTGTGGAGGATCAACGTTTTTATCAACATAAGGGTATTGATGCAAAGAGCCTGCTACGTGTGGTCATAAAAACGATCCTTCTTCAGGACAGGTCATCTGGCGGCGGAAGCACCATTACCCAGCAGCTGGCAAAAAACCTGTATGGCCGTAAAAGATATACGTATTTTTACTATCCGATCAACAAATTCCGGGAAATGATCATTGCCAGAAGAATAGAAGATATTTATTCTAAAAATGAAATCCTGAATTTGTACCTCAACACAGTTTCCTTCGGGCTTGATATTTATGGTGTAGAGTCTGCTTCTAAACGTTTTTTTAATAAATCATCAGCCAACCTAAATGTTGCAGAAGCCGTCACTTTGGTTGGAATGCTTAAAGCCACGACCTACTACAATCCCATTCTTAATCCGGAAAAATCAGTTGACCGCCGTAATTATCTGTTGCGTAATTTGGCAGACAGAAAATTATTTCCTGCACAATACACAGATAGCCTTTGCGCACTCCCGCTAACACCCGCTCATCTCTCTTTCGAAAAACAACAATTTGCAGGGTATGTCCTTAATGAAGTAGAAACCCAGGCCAGCATTATTCTGGAAGCAATTAATCGCCAGGGCAAAATCAATTATCATCTGAAAAAGGATGGCCTGAAGATTTACACTTCACTGGATAAATCATTGCAGGAAATCGCCGAGGCAACAGTGAGAGAAAAAATGAAGTTCCTTCAGGAAAAGTTTAATCAACAACAAACCCATGAATTTTGGTCAAATTTAAAATCAATATTAGACCTTGAACTGAACAAGGTAAAGTCACCACCCCTGGAAGTGGATCGAAGGAGTTTATTCACCTGGCAGGGTGATACCACCATGTTTATTTCCACTATAGATTCCATAAAACATGCACTTGGTTTTCTTCAAGCGGGATTTTTAGCTTGTCAACCCGCAACCGGTAATATTCTCGCGTGGGTGGGAGGAATCAATTATCAAAACTTTCCCTATGACCACGTAAAATCAAAAAGGCAGGTTGGATCAACCTTAAAGCCATTCATCTATGCCACGGCACTTGAGCAGGACATCTCACCCTGTAAATTTTATGATCTATCCCAAAGCTCTTATGAAGTAGATGAAGAGCAGTGGACACCCGGAAATGCGAATAATGCCTACGAAGGGGAAGTCACTATGGAAGATGCATTGACGGAATCGATAAATACGGTTGCCGTTAAAGTTCTTCAGGAAGCAGGAATAGAAAATTTCATTTCGCTATTGAGGGCTGCCGGAATTGAAAGCGAAATACCTGAAGTTCCGTCCATTGCCCTTGGCACCCCCTCATTATCACTGCTAGAAATAGTACAGGCCTATTGCACCTTTGTAAATAACGGAACACATATCCCCCTCAACCTGATAGAGAAAATAACAGACCGTAAGGATTCTGTAATATATCAACGAGAAAGGCCAGACCCTGTGCGTATTATGAACGACACAACCGCCATGATCATACGTCACTTTCTCCAAAATGTTGTTCAACAGGGCACAGCCACATCCCTACGAAGTAAATACCGTGTCTATAACGACATTGGAGGAAAAACAGGCACTACACAGAATAATGCGGATGGCTGGTTTGTGGGTATTTCCCCACAATTGGTGGCCGGCAGCTGGGTTGGAGGGACTTATCCTGCAATTCATTTCAAGAGCACACGTGATGGACAGGGGGCTGCAACAGCACTTCCCATATTTGCACAGTTTTTCCAGAAACTAAATAAAGACAGCGAATTTTCCCTAATCACTGCAACCCGGTTTCCACAACTACCTGAAGATGTAAGTCAAAAAATGTCCTGCGACCCATTCGAATACGAATTTAATATCTTCAAATGGTTCCTTGATCGAAAAACGAGACGCGCATCCAGAAAAACGGAACGCGTAGAAGATGTTAATGAAGAGCATAAACAAGAAGAGGATAAGGGTATACTGAAAAAATTTCGCTCCCTGTTTAACAGAAAAAAAGATTAGGACTGCTACTCATTAAGGGTCTTCTCAGCTTCAAGGTTAAAGAGGTTGTTAAGCACGTCAATTAAAGCATCTTCTTCCCCCCGCTGACAAGCCGCCTTTAGCTGGATAACGGGAAGCTTTAACACCTTTTGAACAATGCTTTTGGTAACTTGTTCTGCCAACTGACTTTCTCTTGGGGTAGCATTTTTCAAATAGCGTTCAAGTTCTTCCTTTCTTATTTGTTCCAGAGCCTGCTTGAGCTTTTTAATAGTCGGAGAAACTGTCATTGACTTCGCCCAGTCTTCAAATTCTTCAATGGCTTCGGCGACAATATGTTCTACATCTACAATAGAAGCCATCCTTTTCTCAATGGTCTTGGTGGCTTTAGTTTTAAGCTCATCGATACTATAACAAACGACACCAGTCGAATCCGCCAGACCAGGACTTATACTTCGTGGCACGGAAAGGTCTATAAAATATTTATGCCGGCTTAATTCCCTACTTGAAATGATGTTTTCATTAATAATAGGGTGTGGGGCACTTACTGAAGACACTACGATATCAGCTTTACTATAGATAAACTCTGAGATATCTTCAAAAGGCACTGTGTTAAAACCAAACTCCTTTGCGATTTTTTCAGCTTTATCAAAAGTCCTGTTGGCCACATAAACATCCAGTTCAGTTCCCTTTAGGTTACTACAAAAATCTCTTCCGATCTCCCCTACTCCAACAGCTAATACAACCGGGTGTGTCAGGTTCTCGGCCAAATCTTCCACCAGATCTTTTGCTACGTATGAAAGTGATGCCGCACCATCTCTAAAAGGTGTTTCCTGCACAATCCTTTTGTTGGTATAAAAAATAGTATGCATGATCCTGTGCATAAAAGGACCTGCCAGTCCCTCATCAGAACTCCATTGATATGCATTTTTTATCTGATTGGTAATTTGCATATCGCCTACTACCTGCGACTCAAGGCCTACTGAAACCCGGAATAAACGAACAACTGCTTTTTTGTGGCTCGAATGTAATTTGAAATAAGGTTCGATGCCTTCAATGTCCCTGTTAAGCACCACGCTGAAACCTTTAATGAGCTCCTTTGACAATTCATCATCTGAGACATAAAATATTTCAGTTCGATTGCATGTCGAAAGTACTAAGGCTTCATGCACACCCAATATTTCATAAATGTAATTGAGGAATTTCCTGGAGGCCACTTCATCGAGGGCCACCTTTTCGCGCACATCTATCGGTGCTTCTTTATATGTAATACTTAGTGCTTTAAAATTATTCATGATGACTTTCAACACTGCAAAGATAACACTACCTTTAAAATAAGCTTTTAATTTAAGTGAAAATTATTACATGTGAAAAGGTTAACTAATTTTTTTTACGTATAATGAATCTTAAACAACGTATACGAAACTACTTCGGCTTTTCTAAAACAGAAACCAACGCACTCTTATTTCTGATACCCCTCACCACATTAATCGTTGTAGGTTACAGCCTGACAAAAGACTATCTTTTTTTTGAACACAATAACAATCCCTCCGACATTTCTAAACTGGACAGCCTGGCGAAAAGTATAAGAAAAAAAGATCTACCCACCGCAGAAAACAAAAATACCGCTTCAAAAATAGCGGAAACACCAAATACTAAAA
>JAOUKJ010000759.1 GCA_029882675.1 Cyclobacteriaceae bacterium | reverse complement strand
CTTGCTTTTCAACAATTTACGCGCCTCTTTTTCTACAATCTCGAAAAAAAGTGGTATAAAATTGCAGTTTTCCTGTAGTGATGAGGTACCGGATCATATTATTATTGACAGGACGAAAGTGTTGCGTATTTTTAATAATTTAATATCAAACGCGATTAAATATTCCGGGGGAAATAATGTATCAGTCACTTTACAAGTTGAAAAACACCTGAAACATGGCTTGTTAATGAAGGCCACGGTAAAAGACAATGGAAGGGGAATAGAGCCCTCCATACAAGACGAAATTTTTGACTTGTATGTACAGAAAGAATCCACTCAAAAGGAGGCAGGCAGTATCGGGCTTGGCCTTTGGCTTGTAAGGGAACTTGTTTACCTGATGAATGGAAAGATAGGCCTGGATACAAAAGCCGGTAAAGGAGCTCTCTTTTGGTTTACCTTTGAAGCAACGATCCCAAAGCACCCCGTGAAAGCGAATGAGAAAAAAACTATCTGGAACCAAAAATTAACTATTTCAAGAAAGGATCTGACCATTCTTATCGTGGATGATAATAAATTAAACCGTGAGATCACGGGAAAAATACTAACCAACGCGGGGGCCAAAGTGTATATGGCTATCTCAGGGGATGATGCCTTGCAAATGCTTAAAACACGTGAAGTGGATCTAGTCTTGCTGGACATTCAAATGCCCGTGCACGACGGTTTATGGACGGTACAACAATTAAGAAAAACGGCCGAAATTGAAGATCTATTAGTCGTGGCCCTTACCGGATATGACTCGGTAGAATTGGAAAGAAAGGGAAATTCTTCCATGTTCAACCTCCTTCTTTCAAAACCAATAAAACCTGATACACTAATTAAATCGTTAAATAAGTTGTTAAAAGGTACGGAAGTACAAAAAGAAAAACAATATTCTTTAAATAATACCAAAGATATTATTAATTTTGAAGTAATTAATAAACTTGAAAAATTCGGAGATAAAGAAATGATTTTGGAAGCTTTTGACGAGTTTGAAAAAGACTTTCTTAGGAAATATAAAGAAATTAATTCATTGGCAAGAAAAGGCAACTATAGTGGAATTTTATATAACTTGCATGCCATAAAAGCCAATAGTGCTACACTTGGATTGTCTGGTGTTTTAATGGCCTCCCGGAATTTGGAAAGGGATATAGAAGATAATGACTTTTCATGCATTTTTACAGATATAAATTTATTGTATGAAAGGTTTACAGAGTTCACGGTTTATAAAAGTATACGTTACAATTAAGGAAAAATGAATAAGAAAATGAAAAAAATCCTGGTGGCTGACGATAGCCCGGTAATTCAAACGCTCACGAAAAAAATCTTTTTTGGAATGGGGTACGAAGTCACAGGATTCAAAACAGGAGGTTCGGTAATAAAGTCTATTGAGCAAAACGACTATGATGCCATTATTTTGGATATCATCCTTCCCGAAGTAGATGGAATAACCCTCGCGAAACAAATAAGAAAACTGAAGGATCCCGTAAAATCAAAATTGCCCATTGTCGCGATTTCAGGAAATTATAAAAACCATACGAAGGAAGAATTTGAATCCCTCGGCATTAAGGACCTGCTAATCAAACCTCTGGATTATGATAAATTAGTCGCTGCCATCACCCGATACGTTGAATAAGGTTCTATGCTTAGATATTCAAACCATTTCCTGGCCAAACTCGAAGACCTAATCAGCGAAACTGATTATATTTTGCGCTATGAAAAGGGGAATTTTAAGCCGGGTTATTGCATCTTGAATGAGCGAAAAATAATTATAGTCAACAAATACTACCCGGTAGACGGAAAAATAAACTGTTTGCTAGAAATTATTAAGATTATAAATATAAACCCAAAGGATCTTTCTGAAAAAAACAGGAAATTGTACTATGAGCAGACTCAAACGGAGGTGAAAGTTTGAAGGTTACATTTCTCGGCACCGGTACATCCCAGGGAATTCCCGTGGTCGCTTGTCATTGTGATGTATGTCGTTCTATG
>JAOUKJ010000168.1 GCA_029882675.1 Cyclobacteriaceae bacterium | reverse complement strand
GGGAGACATGCCCAGTGGGGTCGTATTTATAATCAAACGATGGGTATTTATCAGGTCATCTGTTTGAGCCAACCGGGTGTAGTTTATTTCCCCTTTTGTTCTGGATACCTTAATGTAGGGGATGTTCAATGTATCAAGGACAGCCCATACTGCCTTTGCTGCGCCACCGGTGCCCAGAACCAGGGCCTCCATATCACTTAATGCAGGCTCCTTTACCCAGTTGATAAGGGAGCCTTTAAACCCGTAAAAATCAGAGTTAAATCCCTTGAGCCTGCCATCATTGCGAATAACATTGACGGCCCCGATCATCCGCGCGCTTTCGTCCAGTTCGTCCAGGTAGGCAATGACTTCTTCCTTGTAGGGGATTGTGACATTTAGCCCTGCCGGTTTTGCCTTTTTAAGCAGACCGGGAAACTCTTCAATGGATTGTATTTCATACAAGTTGTACTCGCAGCCGCTTATTCCTTCCTTTTTAAATTTGTCGTTAAAATATTTTTGCGAAAAGGAGTGTTTTAGCGTTTTACCAATCAATCCGAATGTTCTCATTGCTTAGGGGTAGCTAGTTTTTCTATCGTATAAACAAGGAAAATACCGGCGAGTATAAAGACCACAGCCAGCAAGGTATGCATGTTCATTGCGGGCACGAACCATTCATAACCTTCCACTATTTTATTTCCATTTTTTAAAACAGGGTTTCCATCCTCCCCGAGTAGCAGCAATTCATTTTTCCAGGGCCAAATAATGGTCAGCGATCCCAGGATGAAGCCTGTCAGGGTAGATACAGTGTGGTCATGGTACCTATTGAGGAGGAAAGAAATACTATGTGATAGCAGCACAAAACCGACAATACACCCCAGTGCTACCGGGACAATGACTGATAGATCCAGTCCGGGAATGGCCCTGAGCATGATGAGCTGATAATTTCCCATAAGGATCAGGACAAAGGATCCGGACAGGCCGGGCAGGATCATTGAGGCGATAGCTACAAGGCCACACAATGCCAGGTAAATAAAGGTTGTGTTTTCCTGTGCGGGTTTCATCAAAGCCAGCAAAAGGGCTACTGCGGCGCCAACGACAAACCAAAGAATCACCTGGAAATTCCACTGTTTAATGGTTCTTCCCACCGAAAAAATGGAAATTGCGATTAGACCGAAGAAAAAGGCCCAGACAAACACCGGATATGCCACAAAAAGGTAAGCGAGTAATTTCCCCAAAGACAGTAGGCTGGCCATGACTCCCGATAGGAGTATGATCAGGAAGCGCAGGTTTACATGGTCTGCAAAGTCTTTCAATTTAAACCCAAGCAATAGTTTTACAGCCTTTAGATCGAAGGACTTTAATGCACTGATAAACTCTTCGTATATTCCTGTGATGAATGCAATGGTTCCTCCTGATACTCCAGGAATCACATTTGCAGCCCCCATAGCCATGCCTTTGAGGAAAAGCAGAAATAATTTTCCCAAAGCTTAGAAGTTATTTAAAAAATGGCTAAAAGTATCTCCTCTTAACCCCAGGCGGATGGTTTCCAGCGGAATCACTTCCTGGGGGGCAATGTTGCCAAGGTTTACATTTGAGCCCAATAATTTAATGAACCATACTTGCTGAGCTTTTTGCGGAGCCTCCCAGATGATCTTTTCAAAAGGTATCTTTGTAAGTATTTCCTGTACAAGGCCAGACCTCACTTCGCCTGATGATCTGAAGAGGCCTACGTTACCGCCTTCTCTTGCTTCACCGATCACTTTCCATGCACCGGCGTCCAGTTCTGCCTGCATCAGTTTTATCCATTGATAGGGCGGGATGATTTTTTCAGCATCTTTGCTTCCTACCTCAGATAACACCGTCACTTGTTTGGATAAAGTTCTTATGTATTCACACTTTTTGTCATGATCCAGCTCAATGGAACCATCAGAAACCTCTACATATGACAAGTCATACTTGTCGAGTATTTTGCGATAGTCCTCAAATTGGTCACGGATGATGAAGGCTTCAAACAGGGTGCCGCCAAAGTAGACGGGTATTCCGGCGTCTTTATAAATCTTCAGCTTTTCCATAATATTAGGCGTGACAAAAGAAGTGCCCCAGCCAAGTTTTACTATATCTATATGTTCAGCAGAGGTTTCTAAAAAGTCTTCGACCTGCCGGGTGCTTAAGCCTTTATCCATGGCCATAGTAAACCCATACTGCCTGGGCTTTTTTGTGCGCTCAGGAATCTTCGTTAAAGTATAATTCATTACGATTGGTTTTTTTTATGCTGTTCAATGATTTTGTATAATGCTTTTTGAATTCCGGTTTCAGGAAAAAAGTCAAAAAGAACTTCATGCTTATCAAAAGCTAAAAATAATGCATTTTCTAAATATATAAACGCTTCTTTGAATTTTCCTGCGCCTATATAATAGGCTGTTTGTCTGTACAATAAATCAGCGTTGTCAGGCAGTTCTTCCTGTGCCTGTTCAATGAGGTCAATGGCCTTTTGGTAATCGCCCTGCTCATAGAATATGTAAGACCATCTCATCCATATATCTATGTCGTCAGGCCGTAAAAGGGAAGCTTCTTCCCATGCATCCAGGCTGGATACAATATTGCCGATTTTGTACTCTGCATTGGCGATGGCTTTCCAATATTCGGCGTTTTCTTTATCTATTTTTAGCGCCTTGTTATAAAAATGCAAGGATTGGTACCACTTATCTGCTTTGCCAAGACATTCACCACTTCTAAACCAGGCTTCATGATAAAAATTATCGAGTTTACCAGCCTTCTGATAGTATTTTATACCCAGGTCGAACTGGTTGAGGTTCTCATAGGCTTGTCCGATATTGAAAAATGTTTCAGGGCTTGCCCCCTCTATTTCCATTGTTCTGCGGAAGCAATCTATGGCTTTGGTATATTTTTTTAATGAAAGGTAACTGTTGCCCATATTGAAATGAGCTGACGCAAAATCTTCTTTTATCAAAGCTGAATATTCATAAGCAGCAATGGCCTCCTCAAATCTTTCAAGCTTGTCATAAACAATACCCAGGTTATACCATGCGGAATGGGAGTAAGGGTCGGCATCAATAAACTTATTGTAGTATGAAATACTACTTTCCAGTTCGTTCATTTGGTCGAGGCAATAGGCCAGTTCGTAGAGGGCGTCTTCGTGGTCTATATTAATCTCTATGGCCTTTTTGAAATGAAAGATGGCTTCCCTGAGATTGTTCAGGTTCTGATAATTCAATCCAATATTGTAATGAATTTCATCTTTATCTTGTGAATTTTCGAGTATCTCGGTAAGACAATCAATAGCCTCGTTGAATTTACCTAAAAGGGAAAAAACATTTCCCATCATTGATATAATTTCTTCATCGCCGGGGTGGAATCCCAAAGCATGTTCGAGTGAATCCATTGCTTCTTCATACTTGCCGTCCTGCACTAAAATATTGGCTTTGGAGAGCATTAAATCAATGGAAAAAGGATATTGCTCTGTAGCTATTTCAGCAGTCGACAAGGCCTTTTTGGTTTCTCCTGCGTCCAGGTAGTGCTCAATGATTTTTTCAAAAGATTCCTCATCGTAAAAGACTACCGTGCCATTTTTCATTTGCTCCTCAAATTTTTTGATAAGCTCCTCACTTTCTCGCCTCTTTCTGTTGTCTGCCATCAACGTTTGTTATATTATGCTACAATTTACTGATTAAATCTGTTAATTATAAACCTATTTATTGTTTTTTAGGGTACCAGATAATTCACCACATGCCCACCTCAGTGTGTCCTGTAATGGAGTGAAAGTGAAATCAGTTTGTTTTATTATTTTACGGTTATCATAAAGTAAATTTGATCGGCTGCCATTGAATATTTCACGTGATATTCGCTGTCTTTTTCCGGTAAAAAAAGTTCTGAGTTTTTCAAAACCAAGTGCAATTGTTTCCATGGTTTTACTGATGGGAACAGAAGGTGGCCTGGTGCTGAAGTTTTTTGCTACTGAACTGAAAAAAGATTGATAATCAATTTTACCTGCATTTATGATAAACCTTTCACCAATGATACCCCGTTGAAGTAGTGTGGTAATGATTTTCACCACGTCCCGAACATCTACATAATTCAAATGTCCACGGGTAAAGTATTTGTTCCCTTCCCAAACATATTTAAAGAGTTTTGAGCTGCTTTCATTCCAGTTGCCTGCCCCGAGAATGATGGAAGGATTTATGATTACACTTGGAAGCCCCTCAATATGTGCACGCCACACTTCCAGTTCGCCCAGGTACTTACTTTCGCCATAACGCGAATATGTTGCGGTGCCCGGCCATTGGCTGTTTTCATCAACCACTTCCTGCCCTTTATCTTTGGCTAATGCTGCGACAGAACTAATATGGACAAATTGGCTAATCTTCTTTTCCAGGGCCATATTGACCAGATTATGCGTGCAATCAACATTTGCACTGCGCATTTCTTTTTCATCGCCGGGGTGAAAGGATATTTTACCAGCACAGTGAACAACCTTAGTGATCCCTTCAAAAGCTTGTTCCAACCTGACCAGGTCAAGTAAATCACCTTTGAATATTTCAATTTGGGTTAAGATATCTTTAAGTGATGAAAGGTCGGCTGTTTCCCGGACTATGGCCCGTATTTCATAGCCCTGGTTTACCAATTCCCTGCATAAATAACTGCCAATAAAACCATTAGCTCCGGTAATAAGGATCATAACGTGTAATTAACCAGCGGCAAAGTTACGGCTTTTTCATAGTATTTCATTCCTTTTGCTTTTTTTATGAGCTCAAGGTGATTGTGGTGGTGGCAGTCGGTACCCAGTACATTTACTAATTTGCGGTTTATCATCTTTTCAGCCAATTGTTGCACCGGTTTAGAATAATAACCGGTCAATGAATTGATATTTAGCTGGAGTAAGGCTCCTCGTTCGCTTATGTCCTCTATAGCTTCCAGGTTATCAATATAATAGTTGTACCTTTCCACGTGGGCCAGAATAGGGATCAAACCCGCTGAGCGTGCCTGAAAAATAAACTCTTTCAGGTAGGGTGATTCACTCATAAATGACATTTCGAAAAGTAGATACTTATTGCTGATGAGCAATAAGTCTTCTTTTTGCTTAAGTTTTTCAATGAGAAATTCATCGAGAAAATATTCCGCAGCAGCTTCCAGCGATACTTTTATACCTTCCTGCTGTAGGGCGCTTTTGAGCTCTTCCAGTTTTTTATTTATGATTTCAGGCGTATTGGGGTAATAATCCTGCATAATATGTGGTGTTGTAATCAACTTTTCATATCCCATATCAATTAATGACCGGATCAGCGATAAGGAAGTTTCTATATCCGGTGAACCATCATCTATACCGGGCAAGAGGTGTGAATGGAGATCAGTTTTCACATCACGGGCCAACTTTTTTTTCTTGGATCTTAGCCAGTTAAACATAGTGCTTGCTCATGATTAATTTTCAGAATAATAGCCATAGTGATACCCATAGTGCGAAACCCTGGGCAGGCAGTTGAGGATAAGTGCTACTGGTGGTTTCTCAATATGTGTGAAGCGTTGTAAGGCATTGAGATCTCTTTTCTTTGTATAATTTGCGCGCACTATTTGCAGCGTAAGATCTGCCTTTTGCATGGCAAGTACACCATCAGTAACCAGGCCTATCGGTGGAGTATCGAGTATGATGATATCGTATTGTTTTTTCAATTCAACGATCATCTCGGCAAATTCCGGATTGAGTAATAACTCCGCGGGATTGGGGGGGATAGGGCCGGAAGGTATATAGTCAAACCCTTCAATTTCAGTAGGCTTTATACATTCTTTGAGCTTGTTTTTACTGATGAGAATAGTGCTGACTCCTTTTTCTTTTATTTCTTCATCAAAAGCATAATGTATTTTTGGTTTACGCATGTCCAGATCAAGCAATATGACTTTCTTTTTTGACAGGGCGATTATACCTGCCAGGTTAAGGGCCATAAATGTTTTTCCTTCGCCACCAATGGATGAAGTAATGGCGATGACTTTTTGCGCTTCATTGGGAAGCATAAACTGAATGTTGGTACGAATGCTTCTCAGCGATTCGCTTACCCCGGACTTGGGATTGGTATGAACAATGAGCCTGGAATTGTCCAATTTCATTTTAGAGAGCGGTATGCCTCCAAGTACAGGTGTCTGCGTCAGGTTTTCAAGCTCTTCAATATTATTTACTTTATTATCAAGGATGTATTTAATGCCAACAAAAAGTAGTGAAAACATTAATCCGGTAATCATACCCGTTCCGTAAACCATCAATTTGTTGGGGTAGATGGGTTGATGGGGATAACTGGCCGGTGATAAAACCTTGAAGTCAGGAGTAAGCCCTGCAATAGCAATTTCAAACTCGGCCTTGCTATGCATTAATGACAGAAAGAACTCTTCGTATAAATTGTAAAACCGAAGGTTTTTATTGAATTCAGTATTTTTTCCCGGCATTTTAGTGAAACGGCTTTCCAGTCGTTTTTGTCGGGCATTCAGGTCTTTAAGTTCCTTATTGTACCCTTTCGTCAGGTTGTTAATCTGCTCATTAAGGGCACTTCTCATTCCTTCAATTTCCTGAGATTTCTGTTGCATGGCAAAGGTGGTTTCTTTGTATGCAAGGCCCATCTGCTCCTTTTCTATGATCAGATTACTTAACTTATTTATTGATGAGTTTATTGCTGAGGGCAGAAGTCTTGAAGGAGGAATGGGTTTCTGGTTTGAAATGCTATCGTGTAACTCATTTAGTATTTCCAGGCGGAGCTTTATTTCGTACCGTTGAGAGTCTATGACGTTGATTAAGGTAATGGTGTTTTTAAGGTCACTGTTCAGGTCACTTGTTCTGTTCGTGATGGTGAAATCTTCAAAGTAGTCTTCAAAGGACTCCAGCTCACTGCCAATTTTTTCCAGCTGATCATTGAGCCAGTTAATTTTCTTTTTATTGGTCAGGCTTTTTTCCTGTTGCGTATAGTCGATGTAAATATTATTGATGGCGTTGATCATGTCCCGGGCCTTGATCGGATTGTGATCCTGGAAGGAAAGCTTTATGGTATTGGCGTTGAGGTTTAAGGGTTGAACAGTCAGGTTACTTCCCAGATAATTGAGCAGGGCCTCTTCCGAGTGAATGGTGAAGTAAAATTTCTCGTCCGATGCATTTTCAAATAATTGAGTTTGTCGGATGGTAAATTCAATATCATCATTTACTACTTTTTGGCCCATTTTAATTTGCTGGCGGTCAGCCCCGTCGGGTGAAAGACCCCAGGAAAAATGCTCATCGTCCTCATATTCCACATATACTTTTTGATCCAGATAACGATTCGATTTAAGTTTGTACGAAACTGCAATGGGTGAGCTTGGGTATTTTTCATCGACCAACAAATGACCAATCGTATAATAACTAATGCTAAGATCTAGTGAGTCAATGACTTTCTTAAAAAAGAGTTTTGATTTAAGGAGCTCAATTTCACCTGAAATAATGCTGAGGTTTTTGTTTTCTATCATCCCCCCAATTCCAAACTCGGTGGCATCTGACTGGATTTCAAGTTTAAGTTCGGAGGAAGACTCATACATGGGTTTAGTCCAACGCAAAAACAGGTATGCACATACATTTGTGGCTGTTAATATGATAACAAGCCAAATTACGTTTCGCCTGAAAAGGGAAAAGAGTTTGCCAAAATCGATGGTTTCCTGTTTATTATCCACTTTTTTATCTCAGGCCTATGATCAATGCAGTTATAGAAATGATACTTGTGGCTATGCTCAATAGCGGGCTATAGTCCCTAACGGATTCTATAAAGGGTTTTCTTACGGTTTCGATATAAACTATATCGTCTGGCTGCATTATGATATTGGTTTCTTTGTAGCCTTTTACAGTGCTTAAATCAGCTACGATGATATCATCCCCCCTTAATACACGGATATTATGCGCCTTACCATTCAGGTTTACCCCGCCGGCCAGGGCTACTATTTCAGAGAGCCGGGTGCCGGGATAGTATAAGGGTATGACCTGCCCTCCGGAGGCACCCAATACGACTACACGTTTACTTTCGAATTTAATTTTCACATAAAGGGCATTATACAGGCTGGTGAACTTTTCC
>JAOUKJ010000758.1 GCA_029882675.1 Cyclobacteriaceae bacterium | reverse complement strand
CATAGGATAACAAGAAATATTGGATAATCATGGGGGCGGGCTGGCCCTGCCCCCATCATTAAAATTATGTTCTTACTAAAAAGTAAACAACTATGAAAAAAATAATTATTCCAATATTTCTGCTGCTGTTGTTCGCGGGTGCCGGTGTTCAGGCACAAGACGAAGACAGTGGGGGCGGTGGCGACTTCGCCCCGGCAGCCGGTGATATCTCCGGGGCCATTATCTTTGGGCAGCAGATGTATATCACAAGCGGTGTATATGCGCCTAACAGTCCATATTCAAGTAGTTGGTCTGTATCGGGACAAGCACCTTATGCCAATAATGTTTCTATGTCCAGTAGCATTACTAATATGGTCGGTGCAGAAGCTCGATATTTTATTACCAATAACATTGCTGCTAAGCTAAGCGGTGGAGCCATAAAACGGGCAACGCCGGCCAGGGACAATATCCAGGGAATGTATGATTACTATACACCTAATGCGGGATGGATTCCTGATTATCAGGCGGTCGAAGGAAACAAGGAAGTATTTGTCAATATTAATGTGGGTGGTGAATATCATTTCACATCCAAATACGACAGACTATATCCTTGGGCTGGTGTTACAGTGCCATTTTACTACGGTCGTAATTCAAGATACAATCCAACGGTTTGGCAGAATGATTTAAATCAACATACCTGGGTTACAGGAGATAGTGAATCAACTTCCACAGGTGAGCTTAATGACCCATCTATAATCGTTACTGATGTAGGACCACGCCATACCGAAATGGTCGGTTTTGGAGGTTCTGCTGTAGGTGGTGTAGATTATTACCTGAAGGAAGGTTTCTTTATAGGATTTGAAATTAAAGCAATATCCTATATCTATGCCTATAGCCTCAAGTATCCCGCTCCGGGACTTGAAAGCCTCGGCGCAGATACTCATACCTGGTCGTTCCTTTCACAACCATACTTCAAAGTAGGGTTTAGATTTTAATAAAAGATTAAAATTTATAAATGAAAGCTGCTCCCCACAAGGAGCAGCTTTTTTTATTATATCGATAGGTATAGTCCTCGTTTGCAACGAGGACTTGCGGACTTGCAACGAGAAAGTATAGAAAGTATAGTCCTCGTTTGTAACGAGGACTATTTGCAATTCCACCAATTTTTCACTACCTCGCTATAAATTTACCAGCCATGATGAAATATGTTTATACCTGCGCTATCCTTCTCGCACTCTCTTTCTCACTGATCTGTGCCCAGCCCAAAAAAGCACCGTCCCGAAACCGCGGCGAGGGCCCCTGGCCCCAGCTCATCATCCGGGGTATAACCCTCATCAATGGCAATGGGGCACCACCCATTGGCCCGGTAGATATCGAGGTTCGGAATAACCGAATTACCAAAGTGCAGGTAGTGGGTTACCCCGGCGTGGAGATCAAACCGGGGCGCAGGCCACAACTTGAAGAGGGCGGACATGAACTCAACGCTGAAGGCATGTACCTGTTGCCCGGATTTATCGATATGCATGCGCATATTGGGGGCAATGCCCAGGGTACTACTGCCGAATACGTTTTTAAGCTTTGGATGGCCCACGGAATTACCACCATTAGAGATCCATCCTGTGGTAACGGACTGGATTGGGTGCTGGATCAGAAAAAGAAAAGTGCATCAAATACGATTACTGCCCCGCGAATACTGGCCTACACCGCCTTTGGTATGGGAAGTAAAGAAACAATAAGCACTCCTGAACAGGCTAGGGCCTGGGTGCAGGAAAATAAAAAGAAAGGGGCTGATGGAATCAAATTTTTTGGTGCCCCCCCGGAGATTATGGATGCTGCCCTGCGGGAAAACAAAGCCCTGGGCTTGCGCTCCGCCTGTCATCATGCACAGATGGATGTGGCCCGCTGGAATGTAGTCAACTCGGCAGAAGCCGGGCTCACCAGTATGGAGCATTGGTACGGGCTACCTGAAGCCCTGTTTGAGGACCGTACCGTACAACATTATCCCTTAGACTACAACTATCAAAACGAACA
>JAOUKJ010000757.1 GCA_029882675.1 Cyclobacteriaceae bacterium | reverse complement strand
TGCTTAAAAAAGGATTAATATAGATTTAACCTACCTTATTCATCGAAAATAAACGGGCCCTATGTGTCAATATAATTAAATTTTTAAAATAATCACTTTCCCTACATTATGTTTTATAAACTGCCCGTAGTGTTATCTGATTTTCAATGAACTTCTCCAGGGTTGAAGATTATATGTGCATCAATTCAAAAATGCTATGGCTGAACAGCAAAAGCTCTTCCGGATACGGCAATACGATGCCCGTTTAGTTTAAATGCTTTTTTGCAAAATATCGAAGGATACGATAATCACCAGTTTTTATTTCACTATCCTTCAAATTCCAGGTTGTTCAAAATGGCTATATACCTCATCAGGCAGCTCGTTGAAGACACGGATGTTTTTCGGTCCGCGGTCATCGGAACGGTCACCGGAAAGGAGCAGACTTCCGTATGGTTTATAATTGTCCCAGGGCCAGATGCCATCGGCGGAGTCCTGCGAGGCCTCTCTGAAGAAGGCCCATTGCTTTACCAAATGGTCTGACTTATCCACCCACACTTCATATTTGTTTTGGGGTGTAACACCCACATTTTCAAAAGTGAGTTGCAACACATCAGCTTCGGCACCGGCTTCAGTGGCCTCCTCGCGCAGGTATTTGAGCGTCACACCGCTGTCTTTTAGCTTAAAAGGCATTACCAGCCAATATGAGTCGTTGATCCAGATTTTCCGGCCGTTTTCCAAAAGTTCTTTTTTCGCCTCTTCATCCGTCACTTCCTCACCATGACTGATTACCCGGCCTTCCATGGTATTGACATTGAACAGGTAAACAGAAGTATCGCCTGGCACATCGATGCGCACCCGGCCGGTGTGTTTGTCCCAAACCAGATCGCGCCGTCCGAAGAAGTTCCAGGCCATATGCCGGGTGTTATCCCAGTTTCGCCGTCCACCCATAGCCTCCATCACATGATCGGCTATTTCAATGGCCTGCTGGTCAGATGCAGCCGCGTTAAATCCCGGGGCCGGTGGATTGCCGCCACAAGCTGAAATAATCAATACCAGGACAAAGGAAAAATACAGTGGTCTTTTCATGAGGTTGTGGTTTGGTAACTGTTTCGAATTAAGGGATTATTTTACAGAATTAAAAGAATGTACACTAAATATACGACCATAACAAGTCACACGCAGCCCTCTGTCATGCAACGGGGTCCCTTCATTTTTATCACTCGCTTATTCCATAGCTCGCATCACTACTCTAACTGTTCAGCAACAGTATACGCTTTCAACACCTCTACATCGACACTATAGTGCCGGTACATGATATTTATGAAAGCCGGGTAGCACTGGCTGCCGCTGAAAAATATGAAGGCAGACACATCTTTCTGCCTGGTTCTTGGTTCACACCTAACCCCCTACTCCACCATCATCCTCCGCTGGAGTTTCCATTGCCGTTCAGGGGTCTGTACCAAAAGCCGGTAATAATACAAACCCGGCAATAAACCGTCAGTGCCACTGTTGCTGTCCCAACTGGTTTCATACTCGCCGGGAGTCAGTTCCCCCTCCAGGACATCGGTCATCTTTTTGCCTGTCAGATCATATATGGTAAGCGTTACCTGGTATTTGGTATGGCCCTGCGGCAGGTAAAACGGGATGACCGTCTTTCCATTGAAAGGGTTGGGGTAGTTATTGCCCAATGTCACTTCTTCTGAGCCACCATGAAGATGGCCTTTGTGTATTCCCAGCACCACTGAAACATTAACCACCCAATCCTGCTGCGTTGTGCTGTCTTCTGCCGTGATGGTGTAAGTGATGGGACTGGAAAAATCCTGAGCCACTCCACTGCCGGGTTCGATAATGGCCCCGGTCGAAACAGTGATAACAGGGGCCAGGTTGCTGATGTCCGTACCTTGTTCTACTTCTATGGAAATGGTATGATTATTAAAATCATGAATTATATCGGTTGTAATACCAGGGAAAGTAAAAGAAAGGACATCAGTTTCTGTGTTGGGTGCTGTGGACACATTGACCGTCCATGCCTGTGTT
>JAOUKJ010000002.1 GCA_029882675.1 Cyclobacteriaceae bacterium | reverse complement strand
ATATACGATGTCCCCATCGAGCATGGTGTCGGTGATAAGGGGCTCTTTCTCGCAGGCGGCCACCCCAATAACCAGTGAAATTACGATGGCTAATCTTTTCATTTTTTCAAGATATCCCATGAAATAGTAGTTTGAAAATAAAGGGGCAACAATGTGCCGGGCCCGTCAACACCATTGCCTGTGATGAGGTTATAACCCAGGGTGCCGGTGATTTTCAACGGCAGGCTTGTATCGAAGCAGAGCCCGGTTTCCATCGATAACAGCATAGACCGGTGTGGGATGGTTTTAAACATTTCTTCTTCGTAGTTGGCCGCGAAATAGCCTGTATTTAACCGGACTAGAGGCCTTATTTTATGTTCCGGTCGAAAAAACAGCGAAGAAGAAAGCAACAAATTGTGCTGTTTGATGGCATTGGATCCCAAAGCAGAACCCAGCCGGCTGGTGACATAGCTCAATCCAAAATAAAGTTTTTCCGACAACAGCGCATCATTAGAATACTGTATTGAAATACCGTTTTCATTGTAGAGTTGAACTGTCTTTTGAAGACGTACCCCTATATCAAGTACGTGCCCTTCCTGGGCATATACAGGCAATACGGCCAATAATAAACCCACAATTAAAGCCGTAGCGTAAATATGCTTTTTCAAGTTCTTTTTTTTAAACAAGTATCGGTTTTTCTATTCCTTTAATACCATATCAATACACATTACGGCAGCCAGTATCAGCAGCCTGATGGGATTGTCAGGGTTCACTTTTTCGTTGATTTCGAGCATATAGTTGTCGGCCGAGGTAAACAGTTCTTTGCCAAGGCCAGCCCACTTTTTACTCACATGGGCGAACTCCATATCGTCCCGCACAAATTTAAAGTCCCAGCTCGTCCATTTTCCCTTGAGCTGACACATAAACGCATCATTGGCATCCAAAACATCAAATTTACCTCCTATCGAAAAGAGCTTTTGATTGAATTTACCAATTAATTTATCATTTTCATCAAGTACTTCCACTTTAGAAAGAAAGATAGAAACTCCCCGTTTTACTGATAATATTTTTTCTCCCGAAGGTGTTTTTATCTCTACATGGAAAGGGGTCATTTTTTTGTAACCGGTAAACCTCAGTATTTTTGTAAAAAAACCCAGATTTTCTTCGCGGCAGGTCATAATCATTTCCTGGCTTTCAGGATCCAGAATGTCGTAGTTGTTGGCTGCTTTAAACATGCCGACGTGTTCTTTGACAAAAAATAGGTTACGGTTTAGAACAGGATTCATCTATAGGTTTTTAATTGAATAATAAACAGAACAAGTTGTAAATGTAAGGGCTTCCGGCTTAGTGAACAAGTATATATTTAAACACCTTGAAATATTCCCTAAAATCCGCAAGTGTATTTTAGGGAATAAAGAAAAAGATGTTTTCCCGTCCCAGGGCGGGAATACATTTTAAAATACATTTTTTTTTGGTCACTTAAATAAGTGAGTAACCCTTAACCTGAATTATTCAGGTTAATAAGACTTTATATTATTTATTCTTTTACTAAATAGAAATTGAACGAAACAGATGAATAGAGCATGTTAAAACGAAAGTTATCCGCATAGCTAAAATTTGGATCTGTCGATTCACGTTTATAAGTAGCCAATCTCAGCCCGAATTCCCCCCCCAGGCTAAACTGTTTGGCAAGGAAGTATTCCATGCCATATCCCAGCTCAAAACCCCATATTTTTAAAGCTTTTAAATCATCTTTGAAATTGGGATTTGCCTGGCCATCAGTTTCAGATTTACCATAGAATACCGGTTTCATAATCATGCCATTGACATAACCAATTAGGCTTTCTTGCTGATAGACAAGGTATTTGACGCCAACAAATGGCATCAGAACACTCGTTTTTGTAACATCTGTAAAATTGCTGCCTTCATATTTATTAAAAAAGCCAGCATGTTGCATTCCCCCATAGAAAATTATTTTTTCACCCCGTTTGCCTATTTGGAAACCATTAAAATTCAATCCGGGCCTGATGCTCACCATTGTTTGGCCCCATCCGGAATAAGTCAATAAAAACACAGAGATCATCAATACGAATAGCTTTTTCATAATCATTTGAATTAATAATTAAAGTATAAAAGTTTTAAACCAGAGGTTAAAATTAACTAAAGATAATAATTAGTTTTATTTTATAAACTATTCTGATAGATAATTCAGGAGGATAAGAAAAAACCTTCTATACTTAATCCTTTGAGGACGGTTTGGTGCCAATATTGATTTACCCACCGGTTTTTTTTATTAAACAAAAAATATATAACGATTATCATGATGCAATACCAGACATATCCTTGTGGGAGGCCAATGCCTGGTTTGAAAAAGCGTTGGCGATAGATTCGAGCATATCCCTGGCATATTTCATGCAGGCAGATGCCTATTGGCATTATTCTGATATACCCGACAGTCTGGATTTTACGAAGGAAATAGCCCAACAACAAATCAACATCAATTTTCAAAAGGCCCTTCAGCTGGCCGATTTATCCATCCAGTCTAATCCTGTTAGTCCCTGGAATTTTACTGCTAAAGCAAATATCCTCACCTATCTGGGCCAATTTGAAAAGGTACATGAAGTATTAAAGGTAAAAGAGAAAACATCTACATCACCACAAATTTTGAAAAGGAAGCAGGTCTTTAATAGATTGATGGCAGAATCTTATAATCCGGTATTTGATTCTTCACGGTTTGAGATCAAAAAAGATTCTGCGAATTATGCTATGATAGAATTTTGGACGGGAAAAAATATTCCTGGAATACAAGACCCTATAGTAGCAATAGATTCAATGATAAGAATTGACAGATACCTTGACAGTCCTTTTATTTTAAATTGGTTGTGGCAGAATGGCAATAAAAAGAGGGTCAGGGAACTTGCTGAGATAATGGATCAAAACTTAGCGCAAACACAGCAATATTTTTCCTTTCTATATCTACTAAGTGAGATGGCCTATCACATCCCTTTTGAAATGGATGATATGCCTATATTAAAACAACGATTACAGGAAGCGGGTATTGACCCGGGATTTTATAAGCCCATGCCTGTTTTCAGGAAAAAATTGAAAAAATAAGAGTAGGTCAATAAATTTCTTTATCCCATCCAGCAATCAAATATATTACTTGCTTCCCTTGCTCAGGAAGCTGTTCGTAGGCTAAGGGGTTGTCCTATTGCCTTTCCACTCGCAAAGTCTAATTACTTATTACTTGCTACTTATTACTTTTAATAAACTACTTGCTACTTATTCCTATCTCCCCTAGATTTACCAACCATCAACCACCTCATTTCAATGAAACGAAGAACATTCAACAAAATAGCCGGCCTGGGTGCTGTAGGTCTGGGAATGACCGGCCCTTCCTGTACACCTTCGCAGCCGGCAACACACATCCTTTCCCTCAGTTTTGACGACGGATTTAAAAAATCATTTTACACCATCGCCGATATCTATGAGAAACATGGTCTTTCCGCTTGCTTCAATGTGATTGCCTCCGGGCATCTGGATGATTTTGAGGCCGTGGATCCCTATATTCTCCCTGAAATTCTGGGTGATTTTAATGACTGGAACGCTTTGCTCAAACGGGGTCATGAAGTCATGCCTCACAGCTGGAAGCATGCTAATCTGGGTAAAATGCCTTTGGAGGAGGCCCAGGGACTTATCGAAAAATGCCTCGCTTTTTTTGAGAAACACCTCGACGGTTATGATGGCACAAAAGCGGTTTTCAACTTTCCGTTCAATTCTTCCACCAAAGCATTGAATGACTGGACAGCAACGAAGGTACGCGCCATACGTACCGGAGGGGGCGATGCTCTGAATCCCATTCCCAACGTGGACTCTAAAATATTATATTGTGCTTCAAAAGGCCCGGAGAACATTGACAATTGGGTGGAAGAAAAAGTAGAAAGTTTCCTGAAAGAAAAAGGGGGGTGGCTCATTCTAAATACCCATGGCCTGGATGGTGAAGGCTGGGGGCCGATGAGTGCAGCTCGTCTGGATGAAATGCTTGAACGTTGGGTAAAAGTGTCAGGCCTGGAAATCCTGCCTGTGGGCATGGCCCTTGAAAAATATGGTTAGATATTTAAATATTCGGTAGAGGTATAATACATTATTTCTCTACCGAATATTAAATTTAATAAGGCACGGAATCATAAATCTGTACCTTGCTCCAGTATTGTTCACAATTGGCGATGAACTCTTTGTGTACAGGGTGTTCCTGATAAATATCATGGCCTGCTTTGTCGTCAAAAGCGACTAAGAGCGAATAGGCATAACTGGTGTCAATGATCGGACGGTCAGTATCAGCAGGTATGCCTAAGTGCTTAAACTTGATGGTTTCAATGGTCACGAGTTTTTCCAGTCCTTCCTGGAAAGCTTTGCGCACCTCCTCGTTCTGAGGATCGTGCAGCCAAAAAAATACATGATGTACAAACATATTATTATGATCAGTTTTAGGGATTGAACAACTGTTAAGTAGCGCAGGAGCCAGCCCCAACGCCAGTGCGCCACCAGCGCTTTCTTTTAAAAATTTCCTCCTTGTTTTAGACATATCTTTTTTCTGTAATCACTACATATTGAGCCAGTAAGAAAGTTTTACGACAAGTGCACGGTTTTTTTCCGTGAATGTCTCAGCATAATAATTGTCGGAATATACGATAAATAAATCGGATACCGGCTTAAACCGCCACTGGAACCTTGAATTGATATTGAAATTGTTTGCCTGATTATTGTATTGTATAAACGTAGAGAAGAACACTTTATCGGTAAGTGTGAGGTCAATTTTTGGGCCAATCAGCCACAGCTGCGCATCATTATAGGGATCGGGCAGGTCAATGTCGTTGTAGGTGGCAGCCAGCGCTATGCTCCCGTAAGGTTGGTAACGGTACTGCATGTTTACGTTAAAACCCTTTGACTGGCCATTGAAAAAACCTCCGGCATATAATCTGCTGAAAAACGTAAACAGTTTACGTTTATCGGAGGTATATACTAAATCATACTGCGTCCATTGATGTTCGGAGCCCAGTTTAAGTGAGTCACCTCCCGCACCTGTACGCGTGGGGTCAAAATCGCGGTCGAGAACCACCATGCTTTGCCTGGCACCTACCTGAAAGGAAGAAGTATTCAGGAGCAGCAACATGTAGTCAAGTGAGAGCGTCTTGTCTGTGAGCTGGTTTTGCATATTATAGATAAACCGGGCATCGGCTTTGGGGCCATGGTAGTTGATCTTATCGCTTTCAGTATAAAAGCGGTAAGCAAATTCAGGATAAAAGCTGTAATAATCCTTCCGGGGAGTGTACCCTACTTCAGGGTTGTAATTTGCCCCGATGATCTCATGGTTCCAGGCCAACGTCATGATTTGTGATTTATAAGCCAGGTTGGTAGCATGCGCAAAGGCCTTGCCTTTTATGCCATCATCAAAAGATTGATGATACACGACTTTGCCCTGCCATTTGTTGTTTTCGCTGGCCAGGTTATAATCCAGGCCGGCTACGCGGTTGTATTCGTTCCGTCCGGCCAGTGTGTCTTCGCCAGTGAGTCCGAAATTCTGTTTGTTGACGAAAATGGCTGAAATATTGGAACGGGTAAAAAGTTGACGCTGAACGGTGGCAACGGTATAGTTTGCAGAAGGTGTATTGGTTGAATCTACCCGGCCCGTTTGCATATTGAGCAATCCGGCCCGCCAGTCTTTATTAATCTTACCACTTACCCTTGCCCCTCCATAAATGGGGCTTTCCAATCCTATTCTTCTGGAGAAAAAGGGCCGGATTCTTTCATTGCCATATCCGCTAAACAGGTCACTGTTTTCAAGGAAAAACTGTCGTCTCTCCGGATAGTAAATTTCAAACCGACTCAGGTTAAGTACCTGCCGATCCACTTCTACCTGGCTGAAATCGGGATTGATGGTCAGATCAAGATTGATGGACGAGCTCAGGGCTATTTTTGCATCCAGGCCGGCATCCAGCCTGTTTTTAGGATCAGCATTGGTTTCATTGTCTTTGTATGTGCTTGCTAAAGCATATGGAATCAGGGAAACATTAGTACCTGTTTCCGGTGGCGGCTGATCCCAAACCAGGCTTCCTGTAAAAGCCAGGCTGGCCGTAGGAAATTGCCGGGGCACGGGCGCCCAGGCCGATTTTTCATTGCGCTTCACATCCAAACGGCTGAAATTAACCCCCCAACGTGGTATGTCACGCCGGTAGCGGAGTATTTTGAAAGGGATTGCCATTTCTGTTACCCAGCGGTCTTCATATTCCACGGTCTTGGAAATCCAGGCGTTGTCCCAATTCAGGTTCACCGCTCCGCCGTTTTCCTGTAAACCATCCCATTGGGCACCGGCAGCATTGGAACCAAACGCAAAACCGTTGGTCTTATCGTTGAAAGGATCAATAAAAATGAGGAAGTTGTCGTTGTTGCTAAAAGACCAGTCACGGCGCATGGATTCTACAATATAGGGTTTAGGCAGTTCTTCATAATTGATAAATACAAAGTATAGGTTCTGGTCATCGTAGGTTACCTTTACCTCCGATTTGGTGTCAGAATATCCCGTGTCAATGGGCAATACCCGCCGGAAGTTTCCAGCCGTTTGGGCTTCTGCCCAATCCGCTTCATCGACAACCCCATCAATACGAATATCGCCCCGTGCTTTTTTGATGTGGTATTGATACTCTTCAAAATTGTTGGAAAAATCCTGAGCCTGAAGCAGTGCAGGGAGGAAAAACAGAACAACCAGCAAGGGGGGTAAAACTCTTTTTATCATGACATTCAATTCAGCGCAGTCGCAAACAGCGCGCAAATTTAAGGTATTTTAGTGGGATTAACTTTTGACGGGAGTTATTACTTTTCAATTTTCAACAGTTTTTATTTCAAGGCAGGTATTTATCAAATAATAGTGTTCGTATCATGTTTTTTTGAAATTATGGCAAAGGTTTTTTATGGCCTGTTTACGAACTATCCAGGATAAGTGTTATTATTTGCAAAAGATAATCTTTCTCACTTATATTTACCGTTAACCTAAACCACTATAAACCATGGGCTTAAAAGAAGACCGGCTGATGTCCCTCGACCTTTTCAGGGGGCTTACGATGTTTTTACTCACTGCAGAAGGGGTGGAATTATATCGCGCCCTGATCCATACCACCGATGACGGTACATTTTTCAACAGCGTAATGCTACAGTTTCACCATCATCCCTGGAATGGCCTCCGTTTTTGGGATCTTATTCAGCCTTACTTTATGTTTATTGTGGGTGTGGCCATGCCATTTTCCATGGCTAAACGCAGCAGGGATGGAGCCACTGATTCACAGAACAGAAATCATATTTTAAAGCGGGCGCTTACCCTGTTGCTGCTGGGCACAGGGTTGCATTGTGTTTACAATCATAAAATGGTCTGGGAACTTTGGAATGTGCTTACGCAGTTGTCTGTCACCATTCCCATCGCTTATTTTCTCATGAAACGCTCTGCACGCGAGCAAATTATAGCCAGTGTGGTGCTCCTCGTTATTACCGGACTGGCCTATCGGTTTTTCCCGGTAGAAGGGTATAATCAACCATTCACCAAGGATGTAAACTTCGGTTCCTGGATGGACATGTTGCTTATGGGGAAGCTGAGCGGTGGAGGCTGGATTGCCGTTAACTTTATTCCTACGGCGGCACATACCATATGGGGAGTGGTAGCAGGTCAGTTGTTGATGAATAAGTCATTGGAAATGAAACAAAAACTCAAGTTTTTGCTCATAGCGGGTAGTATAGGCCTGATCATTGGATATGGCATGGATTGGACGGGTTTTGAACCGATTATTAAACGCATATCTACTCCTGCATTTGTTATAGCTTCCGGTGGCTGGGCTTTACTTACCCTGGCATTGTTTTACTGGGTGGTGGACATTAAAGGGTTTAAAGGGAATTGGGTCACTTTTTTTGCTATTGTAGGCATGAATCCTATATTTATTTATTTGTTTAGTAATACCGTTGGAGCCCAGTGGTTCAATGGTTTTGTAGGAATATTTACCGGCGATATTTCCGGATGGGTTGGTATCGGGGAACACGGAGCCGAGGTCATTACTGCTATTGTTGCACTGGGATTGGAGTGGGGCTTGTGTTACTGGCTGTATCGACGGAAGGTTTTTTTCAGAATATAAAAGGCAAAGGAATCAAGGAGCAATGCAACATGATTTTTACTTTGAAGTTTTTACCCGTTTTGTTTTGTAAAATTCCGTCAGCCCATAAAATTGGTAGATATTTAAGCCGGTTTACTGTTTATTTGTGCTAACTTTATTCCCGCAAATGAGAAAACTTTTAGTATATCTGACCTTTTTAGTAACATTAGTTGCACCTGGCCTGGCGCAAAAGGCAAGTAAGGTGATGGTGATGGAGATCAAAAGCGATATTGATCCACGAACTAACCGCTATGTAGAACTTGCCCTGGAACAGGCTGAAGAAATTGGGGCTGATGTGGTGATTATAGAAATGGATACTTACGGTGGCCTGGTAGCTGATGCCAAGGACATTGTAGAAAATATCCTGGATTTTGAAAAGCCCGTATGGGTATTTATTGATAAGGATGCGGCCTCTGCCGGGGCGCTCATCTCGATAGCTTGCGATAGCATTTACATGGCCGCAGGATCAAGTATAGGCGCAGCTACTGTGGTGGTGGGTGATGGCACACAGGCTCCGGATAAATACCAGTCATACATGCGATCGACGATGCGATCTACTGCGGAAGAAAAAGGCCGTGATCCGAAAATCGCTGAAGGAATGGTGGATCAGAACATTGAAATAGAAGGAGTCACTAAAGCGGGGGAAGTTATTACATTTTCTACTTCTGAGGCGATTGAGCATGGTTTTTGTGAAGCGAAGGTGACTAGTATTGAAGAAATACTTGAAAGAAATGGTATTGAAAAGTACGATCTGATCAGGTATGAGCTCAACATCACCGAAAAAATCATTGCCTTTTTTCTCAATCCTTTTATAAGTGGTATACTCATTTTGGTCATCATTGGCGGTTTATACTTTGAGTTACAAACACCGGGTGTTGGATTTCCTATTCTGGCAGCAGCTATTGCATTGGTACTTTACCTGGTGCCTTATTACCTCAACGGATTAGCTGAAAGTTGGGAGATTATCGCTTTTATAGTAGGAATAATTCTTATTGCCCTCGAGGTATTTGTTATTCCGGGTTTTGGCCTGGCGGGTGTCTCTGGCCTTATCCTTACGGTTGGATCACTTGTTCTCATGATGCTGAATAATGACGTTTTTGACTTCACTCTTGTACCTTTTGACAAAATATTCATTGCCATTAGCACGACATTGGGTGGTTTGCTCGGTGGTGTGATCATTATGTTTTTTGGAGGAGTGCGTTTGGCCAACAGTAAAATGTTTAGCAGAATTGCCCTTACTTCTACTGAAAAAAGGAGTGAAGGGTATACCTCCTCGTTTATCAAAGAATCAATGATTGGCAAAACGGGTGAAGCATACACTGTTTTACGTCCCAGTGGAAAAGTTTTGATAGAAGATGAAATTTTTGATGCCTATACACGGGGGGGGTACATCCATCAGGGTGCTAAAATAAAAGTTATTGGTGAGGAGGGCACTTCGCTAAAAGTAAAACAAGCGGATTAGTTTGGGAGAGACTCACATCACCGGAATTATACCTGCGCGATATGGATCCACGCGATTTCCCGGTAAGGCACTAGCTGATATACGGGGGAAATCCATGATACAGCGGGTGTATGAACAAGCCATTAAAACGCTCCATCGGGTAGTGGTAGCCACTGATGACCAGCGTATTGCAGACCATGTGAAAAATTTTGGCGAAGTTGTAATGACTGGTGTTCACCATCAAAGTGGCACAGATCGCTGCGCAGAAGTTATTGAAAAGCTTGCTATTCATTCGGGGTATATCATCAATATTCAGGGTGATGAACCGTTTATCCAGCCTGAACAAATACAAGCATTGTCACTTGTTCTTGACGGGTTTACAGAAATCGCTACATTGATAAAAAAGGCGGAAGATGTTGATGAACTTGAAAACCCTAATGTAGTAAAGGTTGTTATAAATAACAGGAACGAAGCCTTGTACTTCAGTAGACATAAGATTCCCTTTGTAAGACAAAATTCAGGATCGCAAGAAAACAGTCCGGTTTATTACAAACACCTTGGTGTCTATGCCTACCGTACTGATGTGCTTTCCGAAATTGCTTCTTTAAAAAGTAGTATGCTCGAAAAGGCAGAATCGCTGGAGCAATTAAGGTGGCTTGAGAATGGATATAAAATAAAAGTGGTAGAAACAAATACTGAAACGGTGGGAATTGACACTCCGGCTGATCTGGAAAGGCTTTTGATGAACCCCTTGTTTTTTGGCAGATAAATTGTTATATAACCGACAGATGGTTTCCGGAGGGAAAAACATATTAAGGGTAAAGTGGCTGTTTTTGATGATTTTCATGGCTTGTGGACACATGATGCATGCCCAGCAATATATTACCATTTCAGGGAAAGCGGTAGATAGCAATACTGGTGAACCCCTCATATTTGCTTCAATAGGAATTAAAGGGCGGAGTATTGGTACAATATCAAATACTATAGGCGAATTCGATTTTCATATTCCCGCTGAAAGCATCAATGAATTATTACAGATACATATGATAGGCTATGAGACCTTTGAAATGAAGGTAGCTGATATTATTGCATCCAATATGGGTCTGTTTCGGATGAATAAGTCTACAAAGGTGCTTGATGAGGTTGTTATATCTGATAGTCTGACCGGGGCGGATATTTTTAAAATTGCCTTAAACAGAATCCCGGTAAATTACCCCATGGTACCATTTATGCTGGATGGGTTTTATCGGGATTTAAAAAATGTTGGAGGCACTTATGTGGCTCTTCTGGAGGCAGCAATAAAAATATATGATAAAGACTATTCCATTCCAAAAAATAAATACAGACTGCGTGAAAGGGTGGCTCTTATTGAAGTGAGGAAAAGTCTGGGATACAATCATAAATTCACCACATTTTATGATCAGACCAATTTGTTGGAAGATCTGCTTATCCATAATAACATCAGGTATCATCAGTTTTCAGATGAAGAGATATTTTATACCAACTTAACCCGGACCCGTACAGACTACATGGGTGGTAAAAGGGTTTTTGTGCTTGATTATAAAGGAAATACCCGATTAAGACTTTATATTGATGCGCTTACTTATGCCATTATACGTATGGAATATCAAACGGGCGAACAGGATGAAATTATTGATAAAAGAAAGGGGCTGATAAGTCGTTTGTACGCTATGGAAAAAATTATTGAATTTAAAGAATATGCAGGGAAAATGTATCTGTACCACATCAACCTGAAGTCAGATATACACTGGTATGATGAGAAAACCAATGAAATGAGATTTAACACTCAGCTCCATCAACAATTACTTATCAATAAGATTTTTCCAAATTCTGAAGAAAAAATAGGCACTACTGAAAAAATGAAGCGCTATGGCCTGCAATATCAGCATAGTGAATATAATAAGGAGTTCTGGGACAATTATAATGTGATAAAGGAAACACCCCTTGACAAGCAAATTGTGGAAGATCTGGAAAGCGAAGTCTCGCTCGAAAAACAATTTCAAAACAATTAGCCCTTTATTTAGTCGTTTGTCGGTGGATACTACTACTCAGCGATGTAAGGTTTAGTATTTAAGTAGAACATGTTTTCTTTGTAACAGATAAAGCCAACTATAGACACGGAACATCCCTGAGGCCTAGGTGCCACGGGGATGTTTTTTTTATGTCAAAACCATTAATTACATTGACAAAAATATGTTTACCTCGGTTAATATTATTATTTAAAGCAAGTTATTAATAGCCGATTAGAGTAAATATCAAGTAAAACAGTCGCATTTTACCTTTTATTTTAACGCAATTAGCGGCGCATTCCGTAATCTAACGGAGCATAAGACGTTTAGCCGATGTAAGGTTTAGTATTTAAGTAGAACATGTTTTCTTTGTAACAGATAAAGCCAACTATAGACACGGAACATCCCTGAGGCCAAGGTGCCACGGGGATGTTTTTTTTTGCCTAATTTGAATTGACTTCCTTTTTTTGAGCCTGGAGTTAAACATTTTGAGCTCAACCTTCAAATCGAAGTGACAACCTTTCTAAACTTTCCTTAGATCCTACCGCAGTGATAACATCACCCAAACGGAGGCGGGTATATCCGTGGCTGATTAGCATCTGGCCTCCCCTTATAATTGACAATACAATGATGTCGGCAGGAAGCCGTAAGTCACGAAGGGGTATGCCGTGCAGGTTGGGATTGAGAACTTCCAGATCCATGGAATCCTGTCCTTTTTGCATACCTAAAAGCAACGAAGCAGCTTGTGGGGAGCGGACAAAATGATCCAGGAGGCTAACGATAGCTGTAGAAGGATCTACAATCAAAGCACCCAGTTCATGAAATTTCGCCATATTCAACCGTTTGTTGAGCCTTACTACAATATCCTTGGTACCTATATGTTCATAAATCAGATTGCCGAGCTTGAGGTTTTCTTCATCTGTGAGCATCAGTACAACGGCCTCGGCATGTTCGGCATCCAACCCATGGAGAGACTCAAGGGAGATCTCGTTTAGTACTTTTATGGTAAGATCGGGGTAATCACCCGGCACGACGTCTTGTCTGAATGTAGCAATCTTAACTTCCCAATTGTTTTCTTTTAATTGGCGTGCAAGGGCAATGGACTGACTCTCAAGGCCAAAGATTATTGCATCGCGTATGCCATCAAATCCGGGGCTGTTTGCCTTCGGATGGGCCTCTTTCACTTTACTAAGGGCATATTTGAGCAAAGGTGGCCCGACAACCTGATTAACAACGATCATTGCCGTGATAATGGTGGCAAACTCGAACCCCCATTCCGGAAAAGTTCGTGCCACAATGAGGGCCAGACCCAGGCCTACTCCCGCCTGTGTAACATAGGGCATCCAGCCTATTCGGTTGTATTGCCGGGGATCCCCGGCCAAAACGCCACCTACATATGCTCCTACCATAATAGCCAAAAGCCTGATCAGAAAAAAGACCAGAGTGGCTACCCACACCTGGGTGATTACATCCAGGGCCAGAACAGCGCCGGCCAGTGTGAAAAAGGTCACATACACCGGTGGCCCAATATCTTTCAGCAGGCGGAGAAATTCATAGCGATACTTACTGTAATTAGTCACTAAAAAACTTCCCAGTATACAGATCAGCAGGGGCTCAACAAGAAAAGCCTTTCCAAAATAGCGGACGGTAAGTGTTTTGATCAATGCATACAATAAATAAATAGAGTAGCCTGAAAACAAGAGCAGGGTCTTTTTAACCCAGGGTGCCAAATTGAGGGCGAGCAATATGCGTAACAGAAAAAACAGGAGAAAGCCCAACCCAAAAGATACGGCTACTTCCGCTAATACAATAAGTATGGAAAAAACATTAATGGATTCACCGTTATCTAAGGCAACGGATACGGATAACCCAATCGCAAACATAATAATCACAATAAAATCCTTTAGAACGGTAACCCCTAATACCGTACTCGTAAAAGGACCCTTGGCCCTTACTTCATTGATAACGGCAATGGCAGAAGCCGGTGAACGGGCAATAAAAATGATACCGGAAAGCATAGCCACGATGATTTTTTTGTTTGGGCTAAGTGTTTGTAAAAAGGGGATATAATCTTCCAAAAGCAGAATGAGTGCACCGGAAAGTAAAAATGTTACGACCAGTTGGCCCACGGTAATCCATTTTATACTTTTGAAACGATCACGCAATTCCTTCAGATATAACTCAGCGCCTGCGGCAAAAGCGATATAGGATAATGCGATATCACTTATAAACCCGAGATCCTGTCGTGCAGAAACAGGTATTAAGCCCAATACAAATGGCCCGCTAATAATACCTACGAACAACAGACCAGTGATCAGTGGCAACTTAATACGTCTGAATAATTTTGATAATTGGTTTGACGCGATGGCGACAATAGCAAAGCCACCAAGTAATAATGCTATCTGACTGAAATCATTCACAATATAAGCGATGTAAAAATTGTTAAGCTTGAAAATTAAGTAATTCCTGTATTAAAACCTTTTTATTTGATGTAAAAATAGATGTGGAGTTGCCTTCAAAGATATTTTTATTTACCCAATAAAACACGACATATTAAATATGGATCAGGAAGGAATAGCGTGCTTTTTGTCAATTACCGGGGCATCTTTAGCCGTCGCCCTTTACGTGCAGCTCAATCAATAGGATTAACGTATGAATTACCTTGATATGGATTTCCTGTATTCTGTCTGCGTATCCATCATGAGGCACTCTAATTTCGACATCACACAATGGGCCGAGTATCCCCCCGTCCTTACCAGTAAGCCCAATCACTTTCATTTTTTTTCCCCGGGCTTTTTCCGCAGCCAGAATTACATTGGTTGAATTACCACTTGAACTAATGGCAAGCAACACATCGTTGGACTGGCCAAGGGCGTCTACATAACGCGAAAAAACCTGATCGTAGCCAAAATCATTTGCAACGCAGGATAAATGGGAAGGATCTGCAATGGCGATAGCGGCCAGCGGGGAACGATCGTTTCTGAAACGACCAGTGAGTTCTTCGGCAAAATGCATGGCGTCGCACATCGATCCTCCATTCCCACAAGACAGTACTTTACCGCCATGTTGTAACGCATGAGAAATTGTATGGGCAGCTTCCCTTATTTTTTGAATGTTGGATTTATTGCCAATAAAGGCCTCGGCCACGGTGATGGCCGATGTAAACTGATCGACAATGATCTGATCTTCAGCCATTACGCCCCATCATGTGTTGGGTTATCTGTAGGTTCTGTAGATCCTGATCCGGTCATGCTGGCCTCCTGCATATCATACATTTTGGCTTTATAAAGGTTTTTTTCCTTTTCCATCTCCAGAAGCTTTTTCTCAAAGGATTTATTTCCGATAAAGATCATCACTCCGTTGGTTGCGAATAGAAGTAATCCAAAAATAGTAAGCCACTTTGAGTAAGGAATGTACCGACCAACTTCAAGAAGCTCTGTCCATTTGTTGGGATAAAGGCCGCCAACATAAAAGGCCATAGCTACCAAACTCACATGGAAGAAGCCATAAATGCTGAAAAATATAATGTTAAATTTTTTCATTTGCTGCGATATGTAAGGCAAACATAACCCATTTGCCTTAAACTATAAATACGATTTCGCGAAAAACTTTCACCTGTAACTTATTTCACGTACCACTATTTTTTGCGTAAAGAGCCTGTAATTAGACATACTTAGTTAATGAATGCGGAAAAACGATAATTTATGGGTAAAATTTTAAATAGAAGGCGTGTCCTTTAACGGATCAGTTTGCGTGGAATCAATAAATATATTCTGCATTTGACTCAGTTTTTTATACAAACCACCCAGGGCAAGCAATTCTTCATGTGTGCCCTTTTCTTTAATTTCCCCCTTTTCTATCACAAGGATCTCATCAGCGTGCCGAATTGTACTCAACCTATGCGCAATAACTAATGAAGTCCGGTTTTCCATCAACCGGGTAAGAGCGTCCTGAACTAGTCTTTCCGATTCGGAATCCAGCGCTGATGTGGCTTCGTCCAGAATAAGAATATCCGGATCTTTGAGTACAGCCCGTGCAATGCTCAGTCGTTGCCTTTGACCACCTGATAAACGATTGCCACGTTCACCAATATTACTCTGGTAGCCATCTTCCATTTCCATAATAAAATCGTGGGCATTGGCTATTTTAGCCGCCCTGATTACTGCACTTTCGTCAGGGCTTTCTATGCCAAAAGCAATGTTGTTCATCACGGTATCATTAAAAAGAATAGACTCCTGGGTTACTATACCCATATGACTACGCAACGATTCGATATCGTATTCCCTGATAGAAATACCATCGATCAGTATTTCTCCGGCACATGTATCATAAAACCGGGGCAGAAGGTCTGCAAGTGTTGATTTACCTCCACCTGAAGGGCCCACCAGGGCAATGGTTTTGCCCCTGTGCAGGCGGAAATCTATGTTGTGCAATACGGGCTCTTTATCGTATATAAAGCCCACCTTTTTAAATTCCACGACTTTATCAAATTTCTCCATTTTGACAGGAGAAGGAGCGTTGACAATAGCAGGAGGTGTATCCACAACTTCAAAAATACGCGTAGCTGAGGCCAGGCCGCGCTGAAGGTTGGTGATCCCGTTTGAAAATGCCTTGGCCGGTGAAATGATTTGTGAAAAAAAAGCGAGATAGGAAATAAAAGCACTGGCTTCAAGCGCGCCTTCGTTATTTAATATAAGGGTTCCTCCGTAATACAAAATGCCAATAACAATACCTACACCCAAAAATTCCGACATCGGGGAGGCCAGTTCACGCTTGCGCGCCATACTAAAGCCAACCCTTCTGAAAAAGCCCGTTTCCTTGTCCATTTTTCCTAATGTATAGGCCCGGGCATTAAAAGCCTTCACGACCCGCATACCTCCAATGGTTTCATCAAAAATATTCACTATACGACCCAGTGATTCCTGACTTTGGATAGCCTGTACTTTAAGACGTTTGATAATCTCTGCCATAAGTCCCCCGGCGATGGGCAGAATGATAATGGTAAAAAGGGTGAGCTTGAAGGAGATGATAAAAAGTGATATAAAATAGATTATTACCGTAAGGGGTTCTTTGAATAAGGTGCGGAAACTTCCAAGTATCGAATAATGTACTTCATTGACATCATTGGTGATGCGTGAAATAAGGTCACCACGCCTTTCATTGGTGAAATATCCGATGTGCAGGGAGGTCACCTTTTTGAAGATGTCCATCCGCAGGGTTTTTAGAATGTCAGTTTGAATCCGCGCTGAAATCAGGTTGGCCAGGTACCGGAATAGGTTGGAAAACAATACTGAGAAAGCAATAATAACACACACATAAAGTAAAGCGTATTTTTTGCCCTCTTCATTTATTAATGAGGTAAAACCGGACTTAAATAGCCACAAAAAGTATTCGATCGACAAATGGTTGGCTGGAACAACAACTACCTTTTCCGGGTCAACCTTATCAAAAAGAATGTCCAATAATGGAATCAACAAGGCCAGGTTAAAGGCGCTGAATACGATACCCAATAAAGTGAAAACCATAAATACAGGCAAATAAAAGCCCAGGTTGGTTCCGTATCTAAATATCCTGAAATAGTCGTTCATCTAATTGTTTTCATACGTGTTTTCGGCGCTAAAATTCATGCAACCGGTCAGCAATGTTTAATCTTAATGCAATGCCAAATACTTTTGTGTTATTGCTGAAAAGCGCCAGTTCGCTTTCTTCGCGGCGAAGTAATGCCGATGCATCGAGAAACAAATTGTGCTTTAACATATAAGCGGCCTTGAAGCTCACATAACTCAACCGGGTGTATATGCCCTGACCTGTAAAATTACCATTCACCTGTACTTTTGTCCTGTTATCCATCAAGATATTCCCGCCCCAGTTTACCCCGGTAGTGTCTTGCCCATAACCTGCTAATATTACTTTGCCGGTTAATGATAACCTCGGTAGGGGCTGATAACGCAGTGATGCTGCCACTTCCTTAAAATTGGCGCCTAAAGGATGAGCCAACGGTTGCCTGTAATGGCTATAGCTACCGTAGGGCGTATAGTGAGAATAAGTATAGGGTCTAACCGTGTTGAATTCAGTGGTGAGATCCAGATTGTCAACGCCAGCTACGTTATAGTAATTAATGCCGGCCTGAATCCCATATTTATTGGCCCACCAGCCATTACCTTCTTTTAAATACTTTAAATAAAACTCATCAAGTATTAATTGACCATAAAGGGCTATTCCTTTGTGAATGATCCATTCTGCATCCATTCCGAGAATGACGTTATCGGTACTCCCGTTTTGATGCTCTACTGCCCGGTAGAAAATGACGGGATTCAGGTATTTTACCTCAATCCGGGCACGTTCGCCATCAGGGGCACCGTACATTACACTTTCAAAGAAACCAAGATTAAACTTTTTTCCGATGTTTAAGCTGAGGTGATGAAAAGCCATATATTTCACAGGAAATCCTGTTGTTCCGCTTAATCCGCTTCCCGCACTGACCAGATCCTGGGTAAACTGAGTGAATAGGTTGGTGTAGCTAAACTTCCACACCTTGGTATTCAACTTGAGAAAAGGGTACGAGGGGGCATAGTCCGATAGAATAAGAGATCGCATACCTTGCCCTGCTTTAAAACGATCCTGCCCAAATTGCACATTGATGTGCCGTGTGGCATTAAAGGATATATAGCCCCTGATGTTAAAGAAATCATAACCTGTTCCTTTAAAGTCCTTCCAGAAACCCTCATGGGGAATGGCCTGTGTAGTTTTGACGCGGGAGACAACATATTGTGGAACAAAGAGCTGGTTCTCGCCGATATATGTATAAAAACTCACCTTATCATCTATGGTGCTTCGCACTTCAATGCCCCGGGTATTTACATAGAGTAACTCATCATTGCCGGTTTCCCGTCCGCCGGAAAAGTGTAGTACCGGATTGATATTTAAAGAAAAACCCGGATGGTTTACGTGGTAAAAGGCCGAAGGAATTTGGTAAAAATGTTTAAATACAGGATTTTTGCTTTTCGGCAATGAATCAACAAGCTCCCAGTTGTCCTGATGCAGGTATTGCATGTTGAATTTGTCAACGGATCGGGTATATTTTGTTTCCCAACCACTCAGCGTATATCTGAGGTCGTTGCGGGAGTGGGGGGCAAAGGAAGTATGTAGGGTATCGCTGGTTTTCCCTTCCAGCACCCGGTACCTGTTTATGAGTTGAGCATATGCACTACCAGGTGCCGTATTCACTGCCTGTGCAGAAATAAAGTACCCGGTGAAAAGAAATGCAATACAAATAATAGCCCTTTTTCCCATACGGGGGCAAATATAGTCAGAATTTTTAAGTAACTGTTGTTTGTGAAACATTAACGCCTTACATTTGCAGTCCTTTTTTGGGCACAAATAAAAAAATAACATAATGAAAAAAGGAATTCACCCGGAATATAAAGAAGTAATCTTTCAGGATTCTTCAAGCAATTTTAGCTTTTTAACAAAGTCCACAATTACTTCCAATGAAACAGTGAAGTGGGAAGATGGCAATGAATATCCGTTAATCAAGGTAGAAGTGAGTTCGGCTTCACACCCTTTTTATACAGGTAAAAAACTCTTTGTTGATACCGCTGGCAGAGTGGAGAAATTCAACAGAAAATACAAGAAGAAATAACTTCTTTTTAGCTTAAAAAAAAAGCCCCTGGTAATTCTTTTTACCCGGGGCTTTTTTTATCATTTACTTCCGGTTCATTTATACCAAAACGCGAAGTTTCCTGAGATTCTCAAGGCATCTCATTTGTGTATTTATCTGTTTTGATTAATTACTTTTAGCGTATTATATATATTACTTTAAATCCGCAGGCGGCTTTCATAAACATTAAATAATGTTTTAAATATAACCGAATACGCCGTTTTTAATCTAAAGGTTACTCACTTATTCAAGTGCACAAAAAAAAATGTATTTTAAATGTTTTCCTGCCCTAGGGGGCGGGAAAACATCTTTTTCTTTAATAGCTAAAATACGCTTGCGGATTTTAGCTATTAATTTATTCTTCTTATAATATTTTTAAATATATTGCTCTCTAATTTGCGAATTCCAAATTCCCGTGCTATAGTGATGTTTACGATCAAGTCGAAGATAACCCTGATTATAATTTTGTTTTGCTCGATTTTAAGTAGTCGACTCGCGTATTCCCAGATATTTAATGCGCGGATTTACGACAAATCGGACGGAATGCCATCAAATTTAACGAGCAGTACGGCACAGGATGATGACGGACTGATATGGGTGGGCACTACAGGTGGGGTGGCTGTATACGATGGCGTAAAATGGACTACTTTCCCAGATTCACTTCATTTGCCAAACTCGGCACATACACGCATCAGACGTTTGAAGGATGGATCCATGGTCGTGGCAGGCTATAGTGAACAGGGTTTCTCCATCAATATTTATAAAAACGGAATTTGGAGCAAACTGGCCATTGATCCCCGGCTGGCCGAAATAAGGCAGTTGAATAATATAGAGTTTTGTGACGGCAATCTGAATGGCACTTATCACCTTTCCCTACAGGTACGCCGGGAAGAAGCTTTTCTTTATTCTTTTGAAACAGAAACGTGGAAAAAGTTTTCGATGCCTGCCACGCATAAAAATTATATTATCAATCAGGCCAAATTACTTTTCGATAAATTATATATTTTTTATGGTAATGGGGTGATGACATGGGACGGTGCCAATTATAAGGAACTGATGGAGCCGGAAGCAAATGTGCCTGACCGGAAAATTTATACCGGAGTTGGCCGGGTGGCAGATACTTTGTTTGTTCAAAGCTCTAACTGGTTTGGTTATATCACTGATCAAAAGACAAAAGTGGTATCCCGACAGATTGGAAAACCGGCATTTCCCGTTCCAAATATGACCAGAATACAAAATCACATTTTTTTTACGGATGAGTATACTTTTTATAAATATGAAATAAAGTCAGAAGAACTTCAGCCTTTTAAACTATCAGTTGCTGATGTTGTGCCGTATTATATTTCCTTGTTTGGTGATCTTGAAAATAACCTGTGGATATCAACCCGCAGGGGGTTGTTAAAGGTGAATAATTTTAGTTTTATGGGTTTTGATACACAGTCGGGTTTACTGGAAAAATCCGTAGCAAGTCTGCTTGAAATTGAAAAGGGAAAAATTATTGCCGCTGGCAACCGCAGTTACTCCATTATAAAAGACATGTCGGTTAAGTCTTATAGTCTGGAAACAGACCTTCCGCAGTATAAAACGAGAATCACTGATATCGAAATGAATGAGAACGGTGACATTTTTCTTGCCGGTACGAATATGGGTTTTGGAATATTGCAAAAAAATAACACGATACGTTGGGTGAAGGCTACACATAATATTACAACCGTCAACGCTTCCACCGAGGGTAAAATTTATGTGGGCTCAGATGCAGGGCCTTTATATTTTTATCAAGGCAAAAAACTTATAGAGGATAGTATAGGGGTTGATTTTTACATCAGAACCATTTGTAAATTAGCTGATGGAACCATGCTTTTGGCGGGAAATAAAGGAATAGTAAAAGTTCAACCGGAAGGACAGGTTATCCCGATATCCGGGGTAAATAAATTTTATGGCATTTATGCTATTTTGGAGACTGAAGACAAAGTACTTCTGGGAACTGAATCAGGCCTATATGAATTGAAGGGTAATTCAATCCTTAAAGTAAGCTTGCATAATTTTGAATTTGACCATGCAATATATTCCATCATAAAAACCAGGAAAGGAGACTTCTGGTTTGGAACGGATGATGGCGTAATCGTTTATGCCGATGGCCGGGAAAGCCACTTTACGAAGGCAGAAGGACTATTGGGTCACGATGTGGGACGAAATGCCTTATTGGAAGATGAGGATGGAAAAATATGGATAGGTACTGAAGCAGGGATTTCAGTTTATGATGCTGATAATGATTTTTCGAATGGACATATCCATCATGCAAAAATATTAACGGCTTCCAATCATAAGAAATCTTTTGTCGCGCCGGATGAAAAAATTGAGGTCGGGTATCGCGACAATGACCTGATGTTTGAATTCCGCGCACTGTCCTTTTACGAGGAAGACGAAGTCAATTACCGATATCGTCTTTTGGGCCATGAAGGGCAATGGCACTATATAAATAGTAAATTATATGTACCGGTTACCTATGAAAATGTGCCTTATAATTCAACCTATCAGTTTGAATTTCAGGCCAGAAGATCCCAGCAAGCATGGGAGGACTCTGTGTTTTCAGGGACTGTTTATGTGAAAAACCCTTTTTACATGAACTGGTGGTTTATAAGTTTGGTAGTAGGGGTTATTGGGACACTGGGATATGGAATACGTGTGTTTAAAGACCAGACAGATTATAATAAATTGTTGGAGACAGAACTCGAAAAAAGGGCGCAGGAAATACGAAAGACGTACAATAAAATAGAAGAACAAAATATAGCATTAAAGGAAAGTGAGCGTTTGCTGGAAGAAGATATTGTGAAACGTAAGATGTATGAAAAAAAACTGGAACAATCAAATAGTGAGCTGTCCACTCTCTTCTTTAAAGTTTCTCATGACCTCAAAGGACCCCTCACCAGTTTTAAAGGACTACTTGGTTCTTCCGGAAATAAAAGAAAGTTGGAGGAAAGTTACCTGTATCTGGACCTCGTTGGAAGGTCGTTGATGAATCTGGATGAAATACTCGACGATTTTCTTACTACCGGTTATGTGAAGGAAGCCAAAATAAAACCGGAAGAAATTGACCTGAATCAATTGATTGGAAGTATTTTGTATGAGTTGAATATTCAGGAAAATTTCAGCAAAATAGCGATTGAGACCAACAATAATATTAAAAATAAGGTCTTTTTTGATAGAAAGTTGCTTAAAGCTATCTTCAGAAATTTAATTCAAAATGCTATTAAATATCAGGCTGAAAAAAATGCTAAGCTAAATATTGACCTGATCGAGTATAAAAATTACATTAAGTTTATTTTTGAAGATAATGGCATTGGGATATCAGAAAAATATCATAAAAGTGTTTTCGATATGTTTTTTAGGGCGACAGGAAATTATGATGGCTCAGGTCTGGGTTTGTATATTGTGCGTACAGCGGTTGAAAAAATGGGTGGTAAAATAGTTCTGGACAGCAGGGAAAATAAGGGGACTACCATTACAATTACTTTTGTTAAGGATGATTATTCCTAAAGACATTACGGTTGCAGGCCAGAATAGTGCCGTTAATTTTTCTCCGTATCATCGACAATAGCAGGGTGTCCATATTTCTTCCAATACCGATGCATGATGGCTACTACATCTTCACAAAATTCATCAACACCAACAAGGTCATATACATAGGTCTCTTCCTTCGTTTCCAGATGCAGGTTGTACACATCGTCGCTAAAAGCAGAATACTTCACAAAAGCCTTTTCAAGGTGCTCCCATAGCAAGACCTTGTCTTCGGCGGGGTAAATCCCCTCCTGCTTAAACAACAAAAAAGGTTTTACCTTCTTTGTGGCTTTAATACGCATAAAAGCCAGGACAACAAGGACAATAGCCGCTATCCGGGGTAACCATATCAGCGGAATAAGCCACCTCAGGTCTTCCGGGAAATCTGTGGGGATAAATTTTATTGACAACACCATGACCGCCACTGCAATGACCAGCAAGACCAATCCGCGTCGGAATAGTTTTGCTTTACCCTTTGACACAACATATTCTTTAGGGACAACACTAAAATACCTCGCATTGAATCCCATGGGATTCACCTGGTCTGCAGGGATAGTAATTAAAGACTCTTCGCCCTGATTATTGTTATCATCAATGATCTGGTCTGTATTTTCTTGACTGTTGTTGTAGGTCATCTGTTGCAGGTATAGACAAAAATACGAAGGCACTTATAAGTTCCCAGTAAATTGTATAAATAATATATGGGGCAAGTGAGGCATTCATTTCCTGCGTGTTCATTCACTGGGGTGTAAACCTCAGTGAATTGTTACTTTAGAAAACAGAAGGACAGGATTGAATAGCATAAAAAGCATAACGGAAACCAAACAACACACAGATCACGTTTTTTATTTCGATATTGCGGTTACATTTAGCCAATGTGCGTAATAAAAGTTTGTACGTCTAAATAAAATTAGGCTATTTTACAATTGATCTGAAGGTGTTAAAAGTCCATGACCATGATTATTAGAGGGAAAGACAGGGTACTCAAGAAGGGCATTTTTTTGATAGCGATTTTGCTGTATGCAGGCGCTATTTTTGGAAAGGTGAATACCAATTCTATCAATGAAAAGAGTCTGCTTGTTAATACTGTTACTATAAACCAGGCCATCACGCAACCTGATCCGGTGAACACCGGGCCTGTTGTATTTGAAGTAGTTTTTGGGGAGGCTGTCACAGGATTTGACGCTACTGATGTTGACCTTATCTTATCAACAACGCCGGGGGCATTAATTGCGACTGTTGTTGAAATTGCCCCTAATGATGGTACTACTTTTGCCGTGACCGTTAGTGGAATGACCGGCCCGGGTATAGTTGAAGCTTTTATTCCCGCCGGTGCAGCAAACCTGGTAGCCGGTGGCGCAGCAACGACAGCAAGTACAAGTACAGATAATCAAATCACTATTTGTGATGCGCCAAACTTTTCCACAAATATTTCTCCAAACACCTCCTGTGATCCAGCAGGTTATAATGGGGTGATTGATGTCAGTGTCACCAATCCCACAGCTACTTCTTATTCCTATAGCCTTTCAGGGCCGGCAGGAACGATAAACAGGATTAGCGTTACGTCTAGCGAATCCTTTATCAACCTGGCCCCGGGCAATTATGATATCATCGTTAAAGACGATAATACAGGTTGCGACCAGATCGGGACGGTTGTCCTTGCCGATGCCCTTGTTTTGCCTGTCGTGACTTTTACCAATACTACCGGCAACACCTCTTGTACTACACCGAGTGGCACCGCCACCGCCGAGGCCACCGATCCAACCCCTCCAGCCAATGGTTATACTTATACCTGGTATGAAGGCACCGACATAACCACACCTTTTACCGGTCCGGTTTCCGGTCCTTTTGGAGAAAACATTTTCAGTCTGGTTGCCGGAGATTATACGGTAATAGCCAGAAACCTGGACACGGGCTGTGACAGCGCCCCGACCACAGTGAATATACCTGACAATTCACCGGCCTTATCTATTACCGTAGATGCCAACACACCCAATACGTCTTGTGGAGCTTCTGCCAATGGCGCTTTGGCCATCACACCTTCAGGAGGCGCATCTTACGCCTATGACTGGGTAGGCCCGGGAACATTCACATCAACAGCTCAGGATATTACCGGGCTACCAGAAGGAGATTATACGTTGACATTAAAAGATGTTCCTTCCGGTTGTTTGATCACCCAGGTAATTACTGTAGTCAACGCTGCCACGAATCCAGCGATAACTGTTGACACCAATACGCCCGTTTCAAGTTGTATTACGCCTGACGGGGCTCTGGCGATTACCGTGACAGGTGGGTCTGGTGGTTTTACCTTTGCATGGACCGGGCCAGGTGGATTTACTGCAGCTACGGAAGATATAGCCGGACTACAGGGCGGAACGTACAAGCTCACTGTCACAGACAATGGCACAGGATGTGTGTCCACGCCTTTTTCAGTTGATGTGGTAGATAATGCCGGAGGGCTGGTTGTGACCCAGGTAAGTGCATCAGACAATAAGTCTTGCGCCAACCCCAATGGAGCCATTGGCATTTCCATCAACGGAATTACAAATCCTGCAGGATATACCATTACCTGGTACGCAGGCCTTGACAATACGGGGACTATCGTTGGAATTAATGTGACATCATTGACGGGGTTGCAGGGGGGCGATTACCATGTAGAGGTAGTAGATAATGGCACTGCATGTACGGGTACAATGAATGCAACAATTGCCCAACTGGCTGTTCTGCCGGTCGTTGAAATTGTATCCACTTTCAACAACTTGTCCTGTTCCTCCCCCACCGGTGCCGCTGAGATCATCATTGACGGCGGGGCCGATATTTCTTTATATTCTATTAGTTGGAAAGATAAAGCAGGAACCGAAATAGCAGTGAATACCCTGATGGCCATGGGACTGTCAGGGCAGGATTACACCGTAACTGTAACGCGTGTAGGAACAGACTGTAAAATCCCTACAAAAGTATCTATTGTTGATAATATTGTAGTGCCTACTGATGCTGCAATTGCTGCAACGACCACTACCATTTGTGCAGGAGAAACGCTGGATCTGTCTGTAGTGATTGCAGGAGGAACAGCACCTTTTACGATTGAAATCGATAATGGCATAGGGGTTGTCTCTAATTATAATAACGGTGATCCCATTCCTGTTTCACCTGCAAGTACTACAACTTATTCAATAGTATCTGTAAATGATACGAATGGATGTATACCTGCCGTTATTAGCACTTCAAGCGTTAAGATAGGTGTAAACGCAAATCCTTCCCCCCCTTCTAATGTGACATTTTCCAATATAACAGGCACTTCTATGCGTATAAACTGGATTAATGGAAGTGGTTCGGGTCGTTTGGTAATTATGAAGGAAGCGGCTCCTGTAGACATATCCCCAGCCAGTGGGACACCATATACAGCCGACCCGGTCTTTGGAAACGGGACTGACCTGGGTGGGGGAAATTTTGTAATATTTAGTGGTTCGGCCACGGCAGTTACAGTGAATGGACTGAAGGAAGGTGTAGAATATCATGTTGCCGTACATGAACTTAACGGGCTTTGTTATACTTCAGCATCCGCTATTGGCAGTGCCCGAACGGTGGGTTGTGCAGTTTTACCTGATGTTACCGCCTCTCCTGCGGAGGAGTCGATATGCAATGGGGGCACAACAGGTATTGGCTTGAATAGTACCGATCCATTGACCACCTACGACTGGACGGTCGTGATGGATGGCGTGTCAGGTGCATTGGATGGCTCGGGCAATTCCATCGCCCAGGCGCTTACCCTGACCACAGCCGCATCAGGAACGGCAACTTATACGATCACCCCTATATTATCTACATGTACAGGTACACCAATCACTGTTATTGTTACCGTTTTGGCTGAAATGAAAACCTATGCCATTACCGGGGGAGGTGCTATATGCAATGGTAGTGGCAATAAAGTAAATATAGGTCTTGATGGCTCTGATGCAGGGATAAATTATGTGCTGAAGCGGGGCACGTCAACGGTGGAAACTGTTTTGGGCACGGGTAATACCCTGTCATTTACAACAACAGATATTCCGGGTGACTATACGGTTGAGGCCAGCTCAAATTGTGGAGTCCTGACCATGGGAGGAACCGTAGCTGTGATAATTGACCCTCAGCCCCAACTAAGTGGTACTATTTCAGGTAATACTACCGTCTGTCAGGGAGAGTCAGGCCTGGTTTTTAGTGTGGCTGATCCGGGTAATGTCACTTTTAACTGGATTTTACCTGCGGGTTTTACCCTGTCATCAGGAGATGGCACTGCACAGGTCACCATTGATCTGGCCACAAGTGCCACAGGTGGAGACATATCCGTAACATCTACTAATTCTTGTGGGACTTCAGCGCCCATCACAACAGCCGTTACCGTTAATCCCGGGTTTGATGCCAACATCGTGACTCAGGATCAAATATATGCTACGCGTGATGCAGCTTTTTATGTGGATGCCAGCGTGCCTGTTGAAAGTGTTAACTGGGACATGGGTGATGGCACTACCTTAAACCTTACCGATGCTACCCATGCTTATGCCACACCGGGAACCTATGTCGTGACGGCCAATGTACTGGCTACCGATGGCTGCACACGATCAGTTCAGGTGAATGCCAATGTCATTGAAGTCGAAAAAATATTGATTAGAAATGTGGTAACGGCCAACGGTGATGGAGTAAATGACCTGCTCCACATCGATAATATTGACTTTTACCTGGGTAATCAAGTTGTCGTAATAGATCGATGGGGTGTCAAGGTCGCTGAATTTAATAACTATGCCAACGATTGGGATTTTTCCAATGCTGGTGGGGAGATATTGCCAGCGGGCCATTACCTTTGCATTGTTAAAATACCTGAACAGGAAGAAGTATATTCAATGACCATAACCCTTTTAAAGGAATGAAAAGACTTTTTTTATTAGTCGTGTTTTTGATCTTGGTGTCTGAATATTCAATTGCTCAGGATTTACCATTATTCAGTCAAAAGCTCACCAATTCGTTTTTGTATAACCCTTCTGTAGCCGGTGATGGCATGGGCTCTATTACGTTTTCAAACCGCACCTATTGGAACGGTGCGCCGGGGGCTCCACTTACCAATTTTATCAGTGCACACACTCCTTTTGGTTATCATAAGTTCGGAACGGGTTTTAATCTGGTTAACGAAAGGATTGGAATCACGGATAATCTGTATGCTACGGGCGCATTCGCCTACCATTTGCCGTTGCCTAATGATATGAGCCTTTCCATGGGCCTTTCAAGTGAATTCACCAACCTTAGAATTAATACCTCCAGACTCAACCCACTGCATGAGGGTGATAATATGCTCACTGATCCCGGAAGCAGAAACAGCGTTGACTTTTCATTTGGTTTAAGTTTTAAAACGAAATTCTTTAATGTGGGATTGGCCTCCAACAGGCTGGCTACAGCCTTTGGGCTGACTAATTTTTCCACACACCTATCCCAGTTTTATACCGGTTTCATCAATCTAAACCTTGAGTTGATGGAAGACCATGTGCTGGAACCTACATTTGTTTACAGGAAACTTTCAACTGAGTCAAACCAATGGGACGCCGGGCTTTACTATACATTCAAAGAGGCCGTTACACTGGGTGCTTCGTATCGTTCCGGAGGGGTGATTCACGCGTCTACCGGGCTTAAATTTTTGAAAAAATACCTGGTAGGATATAGTTTCGAAATGTTTGGATCCGGATTACAGAAAGAAATAGGCGGGACGCACGAAATCACCCTGCGTATGGATTTTTGGGATGACAAATATTACAAAAATACCCGGAATTCAGGAGACGTGATGAAACAATCTATTGCTTTCAGGCGAAAGTCAATGTCGAGCAATAAACTTGGAAAAAAACCCATGTCGGCATCCAGTTCCAAATTCAAGAAAAAGCTAAACCGAAATTACATTAAGTCGCCTTCATACCGGATGAGTAGTTCAAATAAACTGAACAATTCCTCCCGAAGTACTCATTTTAAGAAAAAGAGCGGGGCTAAAAGCAAAAACACCACTTTTAGTTCAAAAAAGCGCAGAAAGACCAATCACAAGAGCTATCAGAAAAAAAGCAAGAAAAAGCGACCTAAACCCAACAGATAAACGACCCCATCAGTATGCGTAAATTATTATTTACAACCTTTTTTGCATTAACATTATTTGGACAAATGCAGGCACAAAGTGATAGCCTGGATATCATGATTGGCCAAATGATACTTATTGGGGTTAATGGCACTTCTGTTGATGCAACGAACGAAACGGTGAAGGCCGTGAAAGAAGGAAAGGCAGGTACGGTGATACTCTTTGAGAAAAATATTGCAAAAAATGATTCCTGGGTAGAATTGAAAAAAATGACCACTTCTTTGCAAAATGCAACAGAAATACCGCTGTTCATTGCCATTGATCAGGAGGGCGGAAGAGTGAATCGACTGAAGCCAAAGTATGGATTTCCCCGCTCTGTAACACATCAGTACCTGGGAAAAACAGGCAGCCTGGATTCAACACTTTTCTATACCGAATTGATGGCTGCAACAATGGCCGGATTGGGGATAAATATGAACTTTGGCCCCGTGGTAGACCTGGAAAGCAATCCCGACAACCCAATCATTGCAAAGTATGGCAGGGCGTTTTCCCCGGATCCTGATTCAGTAGTACTCCATGCATCTGCTTTTATCGATGCCCATCGCTTTTATGGGGTAATGACCGCATTGAAACATTTTCCCGGTCACGGTAGCTCCAGGGCTGATACTCACCTGGGTGTTGCTGATGTCACCAACTACTGGACCGACGATGAATTGTACCCCTATGGAATTTTAATCATGCGGGGTAAAGTCGATGCAATCATGTCAGCCCATATTGTCAATCGAAAACTTGATCCCAGCGGCAACCCGGGTACCTTATCCCGCCCGATCATTACCGGCGTTTTACGTGACAGCCTGGGCTTCGATGGCGTAATATTTTCTGATGATATGCATATGAAAGCCATTTCTGAACATTACGGGTTGCGGGAGTCACTTAAACTGGCCATCAATGCGGGCATTGATATCGTTTCTTTTAGCCATAATTTGCCGGACACCCGCGAAAGTAGTGCGATGAAAGTCCATGCTACCATCCGTGATCTGGTTCAATCCGGTGAAATAAGTGAATACAGAATAAGGGAGTCCTACCGCCGGATTATGCTATTAAAAGCCCGGATAGCAGCTACTTTTTAGGTCAATAGGGAAGTGTTGAATTAAATAAATTCAGCCTCGTTTATCAAAGAATCTTTGCCAGCCCTTCTGCGTTGGTGCCACCATAATAAAGAAATCTATTCCAATCTTTCCAGAATCAAACCCATAGTTACCTGATCATCATCCATCATTTTAATAAACTCCTCCTGGCTGGGATTTATGATCAATGCTTTATTGGCATCTTCACCAACTTCGTGCGCATGGTATGTTTCGCTGACTGCCGGCATCTCCTGCTCGTCATTTAAAACGAATGTTTTGGCTTTGATCATCCCGCACCCTTTGTTTTCCAGGACGAAGATATCCCATTTTCCTTTAATATCTTCTCTGTCCCTGTTTTGTGTATTGACAATATACTTGTTGCCAAACTGGCGCACCATCATGGAATCTGAAAAATATTCACGTTTATCATCTAACTCGATATAATTCTTTCCGATGGACACCACCTTTTCATCACTAACCAAAATAAATGAGTAATCGCCGATCATTTCATCCGGAAAACCTTTGATATTGGCATTGTCCTTAGGTTGCGGTTCTTCAAATACAATAGCAACACAAGAACTTAAGGTACTGAGCAATAAAATAAATGCTAACTTTTTCATGTGAGTAAATTTAATCAAAAAATAATTTAACTCCCCGACCTGCAGGGTAGGAAAATTAAAAATCTCCATTTGATACTTTGAAGCTCTGCCCCGGAGTAGTTCATTGGATAAGTAATTTAGGTATCATGGACGAAGTTTGAAAATATTCTGTGTGTTATGTTTATATCCTTATCCCATAATATACGTATAAGCAAGAAAGTACAGTGCATTATCAAGTGCAATTTTCCAATAAACAACCATATGATGAAAAAATTATTTTTTACAATCAGCGTTTTATGCGTTTTTACAATCTCTTCCTGTGTGCATTATGGAGAGGGAGAGCGAGGTAATGGAGAAATGATTACCAGTAACTTTCGGGTAGATAATTTCAAAAAACTGGAAATTGGTGGAGCATTTAAAGTTATACTGGAAAAGGGGGAAAAGGAAAATGTGAACATCCGGATGGACGAAAACCTGGAGCGCTATATTGAGGTGGAAAACCACGGAAGCACCTTGTACATTGGCAGTGAGGAGTTCCTGCGTAGTGATGAGGGAATAGAAGTAGTTGTGACCTACCGTGTATTGGAAAAAATTGATATCAGCGGGGCTTGTAAAATGGAGACTGAAGGTGTTTTGGAAGGGGATTACCTGACCATTGATATGGGAGGGGCAGGAGCCCTGGAACTGGAACTGGACGTTCGGGAACTTGACCTGACGATCAGTGGGGCCGGAGTGGTGGAATTATCAGGAGTGGCCGGATTCCAACATCTGAATTTGCAGGGGGCCGGAGGGTATAATGGATTCAATTTGCGCAGCCAAAAATGTGAAATTGATATCAGTGGGATAGGAAGTGCAGAGGTCAATGTGGAGGGCGAGC
>JAOUKJ010000167.1 GCA_029882675.1 Cyclobacteriaceae bacterium | reverse complement strand
GCTTTGGCCGCACGGAAACCCGGGTGGCCAAAGCATTTGCCTTTAAAGAACGAAATTCACAAATCATTCAGACGCCTCAACAGCGGCTGATTTTGGCATACCTTTGCCTGAGTTAACTTTGTTGTATTTATCAAATAGTTTTTTCACCGTCAGTCCTTGAACAACAATGGAGAATAAAACGACTCCATAGGTCATAGCTGTGATTATATTACTATCGTAGCTCGGCATTAAAAATCCTTCTTCTGTTGCCTCATATAATGAGAGCGCCAAGGCCACCGATATCCCGCCCCGGAGACCCGACCAGGTGAGTATCCTGACTGTATATTTTGGAAAGTTGCGCATTGTTCGCATGACGGTAATGGGGAGCCCAACGCCTAAAAAGCGCGATATGAGTACGATGACAATCGAAATAGGTATAGCGAAAAAGAATATCATACTCTGATTCCCCAGTTCTTCTGCAATCCGGATAATCTGTAAACCAATCAAAATAAATAATATGGCATTCATGGCTTCATCCATCAGGTGCCAGAATTTATAAACATATTCTCCGGCAGCATCTTTATCTTGCCGGCCTTCCCGGCCAACCCAAAGTCCCATAACGACCATAGCCAATGGGCCTGATAAATGTAAATACTTTGCTATACTAGCACCTCCCAACACCATGGAGAGTGTGACCAGTACTTCAATTTCGGTATGGGTATTGTCAATGATTTTTAACAGGTATAATCCAAAAGCCCCGATTAATGCACCCAATAACAGACCACCCAATACCTCCACGCCAAACAATTTAAGGATCATTACGGGTTCTATGTTTTCAACGCCATTGGCGGCAATGGCCAGGATGGAAAGAAATACTACTACACCAACTCCGTCATTAAATAATGATTCCCCGGCAATTTGTGATTCCAGGTTTTTGGAAACCGGCGTTTTTTTAATCATAGCCAGAACAGCGATGGGATCGGTAGGGGAAATAAGGGCTCCAAAGAGGAGGCAGTGAATATAATTAATGTGAATGTCGACAATGGGAAGGGCGTAAAAAACAGCTGTGCCCACAATAAATGTCGAAATAAGCACGCCTACAGTGGCCAGCACAAGTATTGGCCATTTTTCTTCACCTAGTTTCTTTAGGTTCATCTCTAATGCCCCTGCAAACAACAGGAAGCTCAACATGACCTGAAAGAGCACTTCTGTAAACTTAAACTGGTTCATCATGTCTGTGGAAAGTTCCCTGAGTTGTCGGAAAAGGATTTCTCCAAATACAATGAGCAACGAGAATCCCAATGCCAGAATCATTAAGCCAATGGTGGAAGGTAACTTGAGGTACTTTACATTGATCAATGTAAAGAATGCTGCCATAATAATTAATAGCGTAATAAAATCTAATACTTTCATGGTAGTGTTCAGATTGGTTTTAAGTAGATAAAATACTATAGTGGTTGGAATTTATGAAACTTCTTCATAAATAAAAAATGATTGCAGTGAATAGATAAACAATTCATGTCCTCTTTCTAAATAAATATGTAATTTTATGTAGCGAAATACTATGGAAGAAGTCAGAATATTAAGAACGAAGGAGAAGGCCCTTCAGGTAAACCTGAAGGTGGGAATTTACGGTTCATTTGCAGAAATCGGTGCAGGGCAGGAGGTCGCTGCCAATTTTTTTAAAGTAGGCGGAGCCTCAGGAACGATTGCCAAAACGATGTCGGCATATGATATGTCTTTCAGCGATGCTATTTACGGAAAATGCGATCGCTATGTCACCGAGTCGAGGCTGAAACAAATGTTGAATAAAGAGTATGGTCTTTTGCCTGCGCGATTGGAAGGGCTGGTTTCGCATACCCGGTTTTTTGCGTTTGCTGATACGGTGGAAGCCCTGAATTTCAAGAAAACCAATAAACCCCACGGCTGGGTGGGATTGAAGTTTCAATTGACCCCGGGCGGACAGCCAAATGAATGCATTATACACTTGAAAATGCATGATAGCGATAACCTGACCCAACAGTTTGCACTTGGAATAGTAGGTGTAAATCTAATATATGGCTGTTTTTTTTACAGTGACCCTGAAAAGCTTTTAAAATCTTTATTGGATAATCTTTCGCCTGATAGGGTGGAAATTGATATGTTTCGGATTTCAGGGCCGGATTATCACCAGTTCGACAACAGGCTCATGGCGCTGAAACTTGTGCGGTTTGGATTTACCAAAGCGGCTATGTTTGGTCCGGACGGTCACGTGGTACAGCCTTCTGAGACTTTGTACAAGAAAAATATCCTGGTGTTGCGAGGCCGGTTTAAGCCGGTTACCCGGGTTACTGTAGATATGCTGCTTAAAGCCTTACGGCAATTTAAAAATGAAGACGATGTTAACAATAAAGATATTGTTGCAATTTCTGAACTTACACTCAATGATTTAAGGAGTGAGGGGGAAATAGATGAGGAGGATTTCATCAACCGTACGGATATCATTTGTTCGATGGGCAGACACGTATTAATTTCAAATTATACGGAATACTACAGACTTGTAGATTATTTATCTTCCTTCACAAGAGGGAAGCGCATTGGTATTATTCTGGGTGTAAATAACCTGGAACAGGTATTTGATGAAAGCTATTATGCCGATCTGCGGGGAGGAATACTTGAAGCTTTCGGAACATTGTTTGGGAATAATGTAACACTGTACGTTTACCCTTTAGTCAATCGGGCTGATGGAGAAATCACCACTCTTGATGACATGACTGTTCGTGAAAACTTATTGCATTTACTTGATTACCTGAAAGTGAATAACAAATTAAAGAAAGTGAACGGAGCGAACAGGGAGTGCTTACACGTGGTAGCAGATGACCTGGCTGAAATGATAGAAGATGGATCTGGCGGTTGGGAAAAGTGGGTACCAAAAAAGGTTGAACTGGCCATCAAGGAAAGGAACCTGTTTGGGTATAAAGGTTAATGATAATACCCTGTCAATTTCTTTCGTTCAAATATTTTATAAAAGCTGAATCCGGTAAGGCCAGCCAGCCCTCCGACAAGGCCACCCAACAGACCGGTAATTAAAAGAAGACTAACACGCGGTAGTTGAAAAAGGGTGGCAATGCGGTCAGTTATTATTCCAAGCGTATTTTGGTCAATGTACATCGAATATAAAAACCAAAGTAAACCCACACCTAAAAAACCAGACAGGAATGATGTGAAGCCACCTGTTCGGATTAGAATATTAATTAAAAAGGCCACCAGGGCCACTGACCAAAAAGTGAAATATTGTTGGATAATAAAAGCAATTATAGCTATTAATATAGTTTTTGTAGAGAGTTTCATGGCAAAGGCAACGGGTTAAATAATTGTTGATAGGAGGATAGTTCATCTGCCGGTTTCGCGTCCCACAGATAAAGTTCAAAATACTCACCTTTGACCCATTTTTCCACCCAATTATCGTATCGGGGGCTGCCAGGATTTCCCGACTGCCCGCCAGGTAATACCCCCCAGGCTTTGGGAGGTTGGCTCATTTCCACAATCATACGTAGCGAAGGGCCGTGACTGCCTTTTAAAGCATTGATCACATCTCCACTACCTCCTGAGGCTAATGTTTGCGTATTGAATGGTTCAATGACCCGGGCCAAATGGATTAATCGCACATTATTGTAGTTGCCCCAGTTAATGGCTTTTTTATTGCGATCCTCCCAGCCGGCCACCAACCCGGGAATACTTGTGAAACTTTGTGTAACGAGGTCAGTAAGTGTTTCCTTTTCAGGGGTTTCCAGGCGGTCAATGAATTCATTTCCGGGGTGGTTTCTGAGGATGTACGTGGTCGTAAATTCATTGGGTTTGGGCAGAGGCAGGTTTTGTTTTTTTAATTCATCCCATAACAATCCCTGGAATTGTTTCCACCACAGTTCGAAATATGCAGGGGCCTTAATATTGGGGTGGTATTGGTAGTCCCAACGCTTTAGTTCGTTCAATATCTCTTGATGTTTCCCGGTGAGGCTGAGAGTACCCAGACTATCCAGAAGCAAGGGCAATACTTCTTCGGCCTTAATACTATACACATCAGTGTGCATTTTCATGAAGTCCTTTGGCGTAATATTGCTCATCTCCGGAAGCAGGCGGTTGATCCGGCGGTTTCTATAGTATTCATTGGTGCTGCTATAGGTGTAGTAAGGGTAATTGGTATCTACGGCATGCTGATTGGCAGAAGAGACAAATCCTCTTTCAGGGTTTAACATAAAAGCATTATGTTCATGCGGGATGAATCCTGCCCAATCGTGATTTGGATTAGTGCCATCCAAAATGAATTTCCCTTGTTGAGGCCACTTCAGCGGAAATGTGCCCTCTACCCTTAGGGCGATGTCGCCATTGGTTGATGCAAAAACAATGTTTTGAGAAGGGGCATCCCAGTATTTTAAGGCTTTTTCATAGTCCTGATAGTTACTTGCACGATTGAGGTAGTAAAAGGAAAAAAGTACACGAGAAGGTAGGTGTCCAATCCATTTCAGGGCCAGGCTTTCATTGGAGCCATTACCTGGAAATTGATGATCATAAACCATTGGTCCATGGTGGGTATAGCCTACCGAATCAATAAATGGAGAGCTGTTTTTGATCCTGATTACTTCGGTTTTCCACGCTACAGGATGCCAGGTGCTATCGTAGAAATATTCTTTTCGTGAGTCATCCTTGAGTTGTATCTTGTACCAGTCCCGTTGGTCACGTGGGGAATTGGTAAAACCCCAGCTGATTTTGTTATTATACCCAATGATGATGCCCGGAGCTCCTGCAAAGGTGTAACCCGTGACACTTACATTGGGGGAATGCAATTGCATCAAAAACCAAAGGGAAGGCAGGTTTAATCCAAGATGTGGGTCGTTTGCTAACAAGGCATATCCGCTTTTCGTTTTTTTGCCTGAAACAGCCCAATTGTTACTTCCGTTTTGTGGATTAGAACGAGGTATTGTATCGTAAATAAAATCATAGGGGTAATTGTTGTCAGCATTAATATGACGTATGGAGTCAAATGCCCAGGGGCGCAGTGTTGGCACTACCGGATCTATGCCCGGGAGGTTGTCCGGAAAAAGAAAATTAAATTTTTCTTTCCCAAGCAATTTGAGTGCATTGGTGTTGGCCACATCGTTGTCCCAGCCAATCAAACTATTAACCATGTACTCCAGTACCAGCGCAGTTTTCAGAATAGTCCATTTTTCAGGTTTGTAGTCCAAAAGTTTATATTCTATAGGGAGGTCTTTGTAATTAAGTTGGTCGATATAAGCATTGATACCATCGGCATATCGGTTGAGTATTTGCTTCATTTCAGGGTGCTTCAAATATTCTTCCAGGCTGGCTTTGGCTCCTTCTACCATACCAAGCCTTCGTTGTAACCTGTCGAAAGCGATGATGTTTTCATTATTACCGATGATTTCTGATAAGCGACCTGCAGCGGCATGGGTCTGGAATTCCAGTTGCCATAACCGGTGCTGAGCAATGATGTATCCCTGTGTAAAATAGAGGTCGTCATCATTTTCAGCGAAGATATGTGGTATATTGTTACTGTCATAAACTACAGTAACCTGTTTTTGCAGGCTACTATCTGCTATTATTTCTTCGTAACTGAGATTTTCAGTTTCAGCATTTTGCAAATAACCGTTGAACGGGTCAATAAATTTTCCCAAAGGAGGCACATGAGTGCCTTTAATCTCCCGGGAGTTATTCAGAAAATAGATCAGGGCTGTTAATAAAGAAGCCAAGATGATAAACCTGAGTATCTTTAACATCATTTAGTTTTAAAATTGACTCGATATACAAAAAAAGTTTTTGTATCGCAAATGGGTTCCGTTGAATGACCTAAGTGAGGGGTTTGCGTGCGAACGGATGAGCGGAATACTGTCTGTATTTTGATGATGATCATCCGAAATTATAAAATCAACAAATCACCCAATAGTAAGTGTTGAGATATCCTGTTATCTTTGCGCGACAATTTTATTATGCCTGATTACATAAAGAAAAGATATAGTGAAGAGATCAAAGATAAGGCCCGGAAGATCAGGGCCATCATTGCTGATGTAGATGGCGTACTTACTGATGGCGGTATTATTTATACCGGAAGTGGAGAGGAAATAAAAAACTTTCATGTGCGTGATGGAATGATTGTACGACCTCTTCAGCGTTCCGGGATAAAAGTAGGGGTAGTGACAGGCCGTGACTCTGCGGTGGTCAGATTGCGTTGTGAGGAACTGGGGTTTGATGTTCATTTACACGGCATCAAAAACAAAGTAGCAGCGATTGATGAGTGGTTAACCCAGGTAGGGATTTCATGGAATGAGTTAGCTTATATAGGGGATGACCTCATTGATATGGGGGTTATCAAAAAGAGCCTGTTGGGCGTGACACCTGCCGATGCCCCGGAATACGTAAAAGAAATGGCTGATGTCATTCTAAAATCAGGTGGAGGAAAAGGGGCTTTTAGGGAATTTGCCGAATTGGTGCTGAATGAACAGGGAAAGCTGGAAGGAGTTATTAACGAATTTTTAAAAAATGCTGATTGATATAATAGCCGGAGCCAGGCCAAATTTTATGAAGATTGCCCCTATAATTGAAGAACTGAGGGCAATTAAAGCGAAAGGCGTCAATGTTGATTACAGACTGGTGCATACCGGGCAACATTATGATCGGGCCATGTCAGGTAATTTTTTTGAACAACTGGGCATACCTCATCCGGACATTAACCTGGAAGTGGGCTCAGGCACACAGGCCCAACAGACAGCCCGGATCATGGAGCGTTACGAAAGTGTGTTGCTTGAAAACCCCGCACACCTTTGTATGGTTGTAGGGGATGTTACTTCGACCATGGCATGCTCTATAGCGGCAAAAAAACTAAACATCAGTGTGGCTCATGTGGAGGGTGGTATCCGTTCAGGTGATATGACCATGCCTGAGGAAGTGAACAGGATGGTGACCGATTCCATCACGGATTATTTTTTCACCACTTCAGAAACGGCCAATGCCAATTTGAGAAAATCAGGTGTTGCAGATAATCGGATATTTTTTGTGGGGAATACCATGATTGATACCCTACTTAAGAATATGTCAAGGCTTGAAAAACCGGAAATATGGGGCAAAGAAAAACTGCAATCACAAAAATATTATACACTGACACTACATCGTCCGGCCAATGTGGATGATGAAAAAAGTCTTAAGGGGCTGATTGAAGAGATTTCAAAAGGAGCAGAAGAGCTGCCGGTAATCTTTCCGGTACACCCGAGGACAGCAAAAAATCTGGAGAAAATTGGGGTCGATTATCCGAATATCATCATGACAGAGCCTATGGGGTATCTTCAGTTTATTTATTTAGTGAAAAACACCCGTGCAGTCATCACTGATTCGGGAGGAATCACTGAAGAGGCAACGGTGTTGGGGGTGCCCTGCATGACCCTCCGGGACAGTACAGAACGTCCCGAAACGGTGACTGTGGGTACGAATGAATTGCTGGGTATAAAACCGGAAGCGGTTGGGCCTGCTTTTGAACGCCTTAAAAGAGGAGAGTGGAAAAAAGGAGAAATTCCGGAATTATGGGATGGCAAGACAGCACAACGTATTGTGGAACATATTCTTAATTTATATAATTTATACTGATTGATGAAAATATTAATTACAGGTGCAGCTGGCTTTATCGGATCCACACTTGCCAAAAAGCTCATTGAGGAAAAACATGATGTCCTGGGACTGGATAATATTAATGATTATTACGATGTGAACCTTAAATACGGCCGTTTGGAAAGGTTGGGTATCAACCGGCATGCCATCGAAACGGGGCGCATTGTATCCTCATCAATGAATGAGTTTTTTAAATTCATCAAACTCAATCTGGAGGATCCCGAATTACTAAACCTCTTTAAAAGAGAAAATATTGATGTGGTAGTCAATCTGGCGGCACAGGCCGGTGTAAGGTACAGCCTTGAAAACCCGCAGGCCTATGTGGATAGTAATATTGTAGGATTTGTTAACCTGTTGGAGGGGTGCCGCCACCATGGGGTGAAGCACCTGGTCTATGCCAGTAGTTCCAGTGTATACGGACTCAATGAGACCATGCCTTTTTCGGTGCATCACAATGTGGATCACCCCGTGAGCCTTTATGC
>JAOUKJ010000166.1 GCA_029882675.1 Cyclobacteriaceae bacterium | reverse complement strand
AAAAAAGAAGTCGATTTTTACTTAAAAAATCAGCTTAAAAGTAGTCAATAAGGCCTTTTTTTATTACTTTTGGGCATGTTAAAACAGCAGGAAAGTGTGGTAGAAAACCCGTCTTTTGTCCCCAAAAAAGACTATGACACACTGGCTGAAAACCTTTCATACGTCACACAATTCACAATACCCCCTTCCTTTGCCAGATCGGTGGCGTAAATGGTCTCCACCATCCGACCCGGGTAGAGATGCTCCAATGTTTCTTTGGCGGCCTTGTCTTCCTTTTCAAAAGTGAAGGCGGGCATGATGATCAGGTCATACAACTTTAGAAAATTCATATAGATGCCTTTGGCGTCCATTGCATTGCCTTTGTCGTTGGGACGGTAAGGGAGCTCTTCGGTTTTGTACCCGGTAGCAGCTATGGCCTTTTTAAAGTCTTTTACCCACCAACCCGGTTCTTCGTTGCTCAGGTCGTTGATGAGTACAGTCTCATGGTCTATGTACCGGACAAGGCCGTCCACATGCCCGAACTCATCATACGGGTGGGGAGGGACTACATGTATTCTTTTCAGGCCCAGCAGTCTTTTGATATAAGTCAGGAGTGCTTCTTTGCCGGCTGCGTCCTTGCAGGCGAAAAATCTTTCGCCCGATACCATTGATTCGGAACAAACATGTAGGGATGAAAAATGTTTCGCCCGTACTGAAGCCATAAAAGGGAATGGGGTTGATATATTTGTCTTTAAATAATTTGTTAAAAAATAAATAGTTTTATATATATTTGTTAATGAATATAATATACGGATATATTTTAATTAATTATGGTTTGGAATGATCTTTTAAACCCTCGAAGAGTACGAGACCTTCATAAAGGATTAACGGAAGACGAGCCAAAAGACAAGGATCCCCGGTCAGAATTCCAACGCGACTATGATCGTTGTTTATTTTCTACGCCGGTAAGAAGGTTACAGGACAAGGCGCAGGTGTTTCCTTTGGAGATTAACGATTCGGTAAGAACAAGACTTACCCACTCTCTGGAAGTTTCTAATGTGGCTAAAGGTATAGCCGAAAGAATAGGCAATCGTCTGATAGAAAAAGGTAAGATAGCAGAAGAACAAAAGCAGAACATGGTCTGTATTGCCGGCACCTGTGGGCTGATCCATGATTTGGGAAATCCTCCTTTTGGTCATTCAGGGGAAGATTCCATGCGAAGTTGGTTTGAGAAGAAAATTGAAGAAGACAAGATAAAGCTTCCCGATGGCCCTCAAAAGAACGACTTTCTTAATTTTGAGGGAAACGCCCAGACCATCCGGTTGGTATCAAAACTCCAAATGTTGGGGGATTTTTCGGGACTTAATTTGACGTCAGGAACAATGGCTACAACGAGAAAATATCTTTCCTCTTCCACTGAAATAGATGGAGAAAAAGGACAACAGTATAAAAAGTTGGGATACTTCCAATCTGAAAAATCGCTGATCGAAAAAGTTGAACAGACAACGGGAACGTCTGGAAAACGTCATCCGGTCACCTATATGGTGGAGGCCGCTGATGATATCGTATATTCAATCATTGACCTTGAAGATGCATTAAAAAAAAGGGTGTTGGATTGGGAATTTATAAGAAAGGAACTGGCGCCCTTAATTCCGGATTTAATAAATATGGCTGAAGAAAATGTTTATAACAGAGCAGTGGAACAGGGTTTCCAACCACGCAATGGTCAGACAACTAATGGTGATGAAAATATCCACAAGGACACTGATTTTGAAGAATTAAATGGTCAAACCTTGTCGGAGGCAAGGATGAGTATATTAAGGACTTCGCTTATTGGGCATAATATACGTTATGTGGTTGAGGAATTTATTGAAAAATATGATGACATAATGAAGGGAAAATATAACGGAGAATTGGTACAACATGAGAAAATAATTAAGATCATTAAGAAATGTAAAGAGGTTGCCCGAAATATCGTATTTAATTCCCCGGCTATATTAAAACTTGAAATAATGGGAAGGAACATCATCCATGGGTTAATGGACCATTTCTGGCTAGGAATAAAACATTACCCTTACGATGATAAGAAAATAAAGAAGCTCCCTTTCAACTTTAAAGTTTATTCGCTACTTTCAGACAATTATAAAAAGGTTTTTGAGTACAAATTTAATGACCTTGAAGGATTGTCTTGTGAATATATAAAACTACAACTGTTAGCTGATTATATTTGCGGGATGACTGACAGCTTTGCAAAAGAACTACACAGGGAAGTGTATAATGGTTAATGAAAGCAATTTAAAACGTGATTTAAGAAAACGCTTCAGAGAATATTTAAAGGATCTTTCGAAAATTAAATATAAGAAAGTCCTTTATGATCTTTTCTTTGAAAAGTTAAAGCCCCTCAACCTGGATATATACCTTTTTGGCGGATTCCCTAAAGATATTTATTTAAAAGGACAAATGGCCATACCCCGGGATATTGATATGGTGGTTGTTGAGAGTGATCTTAGTGTACTTTTAGAAACTTTAAAGGATTACCCTATTGAAAAGTCAAGATTTGGCGGATACAAAGTAAAGTATGAAGGGTTGGATGTGGATTTTTGGTCTATTGAAAAAACCTGGGCGTTTGAAACCAATTTGGTGGAATTGACAGGTATCAATAGCTTGTCAGAAACCACTTTTTTAAATATAGAAGGTATTGCTGTTGAATTATTTCCGAAAGGGAATAGCAGGAATATAATTTCTGATGGTTTTGAAGGGTTTTTCCGTGAGAATTTATTGGAATTGAACCTGGAACAAAATCCCTTTCCGGCATTAAACATCGCACGTTCACTTTATGCGGCAAAAAAAACTGATAAAAATTTTGGGCCAAGGTTATTGAAATTTATATCAGACAACCTCAGAGATTGTAATGTAGAAGATGTTTTGGTAATATATAAAAGGAAATATGGACTGCTTGATAAAGAAAAAGCCTTTTACAAAAGGTATTTCTCTTACTTAAAAAACAATGAGTTTGATCGGTTAAATATATCTGAATTGCATGGTGCCTATGTAAAACAACAAATGAAATTGTTTTCAAAGGACGATGGGTTTGCTGAAGCCCGATAACGTTTCATTATATGAAAATTAAATATCAAATCAGGAAAGGCGGTATAGCAGTGCTGCTATTTCTGCTGGTTTATTGCGGGGCCTACGGCAAACGCTGGAGGAGCAGCACAAGTCCATTATAGACAGCATCAACTGGTACCGTGAACGCCGGTGGAGTGCGTTCAAAAGAATTACAACCTGACCCATAAAGCAGTACTTTCCACGAGAGCCCTATATGCCCCATGAGAAGCGCGCACGTCAACCCCAGCGATAAGCTGAGCAGGTGGACAGGACGGTGGAATTCCAACCTTAGAGGGCGTTCTGCTGAATCCTTAGCGGTCTTGCTTCATGGGAAAGAGATAGATACCCTGTACGAGAAAGGGAAGAAAACCATCGTTGAATATGAGCAGACTGATTACGGGGACGTGGTCAGGAAACTGATCATCGGTGAGAGTTCCTACAACAAACTTCACCGATTTCACTTGCTCGGAAGGAAAGAAGAAAAATATATAGGCGTAGGTATAGCCTATGGAAAAGATGGCTACGGATATGCAGTGATAAGGACAAAGAAATATTTTTGAGAAGGGACGAAACATATTTCGTTCCTACACCCCTTTCCATGATGATGAGGTGTGGGGTAAAGGGAATTTAAAATTTAAAATTTAGTTCCCCACCTGCGGTGGGAATTGAATATAGAATTTAGAAGGGAGAGGTGATCCCCTTTCTACTGCCTACTACAGCTCTCTCTGATTGTATCACCCCTACGGGATTTTGGACCTTCCCCTTAGGCCCATTCGTGCCACGAGTATAGTATCTTGTAAAACGGAAAGCTAAAATCCGCATTCAATCGTTCTTTAATCCCGGAGCTCTTCTCAGTGGTAAATTCGTGGCACGAGGGCCGGCTTCTGGCTACTATACTGCCTACTGCTCCCGCAGTTGCGGGACTGCCTACTGCCTACTGCTCCCGCAGTTGAGGGACTGCCTACTGCCTACTGCTTACTGCCTACTGCTCCCGCAATGCGGGACTGCCTGCTGCTTGTTTGATAGCAGGTTTTTTTTTAACTTGACAGACAACAGCACATGATTTAATTAAACAGTCAAAAAATGATCCGACATATATCATTTATGATCGGTCTGGCATTAATGATTATCATGTCCCAGGCACAGACCCGGCATAATCAATTTGTCCGGTTGGAGCCTGCCCATACCCATATAGATTTCAACAATACACTGAAAGACACAAAAGAGGATAATATATTGATCTACTCCAATTTCTATGGAGGGGCGGGAGTAGGAATAGGAGATATTAATAATGACGGCCTCCAGGATGTGTTTTTTGCCGGCAATCAGGTTGCTGACAGGCTATACCTTAACAAAGGTAATTTGGTTTTCGAGGACATCACTGAGAAAGCAGGTATTATTAATAATGGAGGTTGGTCGTCCGGTGTGCTGATCGGTGATGTTAATGGTGATGGCTTTCAGGATATTTATGTGACCCGTGAACTGTATGACAATAATCCGGACTTGAGAAGAAATAAGTTGTACATAAACAATGGGGATGAAACTTTTACGGAGTGTGCCTCCAGGTATGGACTGGATGATAGTGAACGTACCCGACATGCTACTTTTCTGGATTTTGATAAAGACGGCGATCTGGATGTTTTTCTTTTGAACCAACCACCTAATCCCGGTGATTTTTCCCCTTTCAGGTCTTCTGAACTGCTGAAAGAGCAATACAGCCCCCGGTTGATGATGAACCAGGGAGATCAATTTATAGACGTTACAAGGCAATCAGGACTGTTAAAGGCCGGTTTTCCCAATAGTGTTTCGGCCAGTGACCTGGACAATGACGGATGGACAGACCTTTTTGTGGCCAATGATTTTTGGGTGAGGGATTTTATCTATATGAACAATGGAGATGGCACCTTTACCGACAAGGCCTTTGATATGACAAAGCATATGGCTTTTAGCAGTATGGGGGTAGATGCTGCCGACCTGGATAACAACGGATGGCTGGATGTCTTTGTCCTTGATATGGTGGCTGAAGGCAATTACCGAAGAAAAAGTAATATGTCGGGTATGCCTAAAGATGCATTTATGCGTGTTGTCAGGGAAAACGGACACTACCAGTATATGTACAATATGCTGTATATGAATCGCGGAGATGGCCTTTTAAGCGAAATAGCACAGTACAGCAACGTTGATGCTACGGATTGGAGTTGGTCGGTGCTGTTGGCTGATTTCGATAATGATGGCTGGAAAGACGTTTTTATTACCAACGGGCTTATGCGCGACATACGTAATAATGATGCTGCCCATAATTTTCAAAAAAACATAGAACAGAAAGTAAACCGGTATTTGTTGAATAACCCCAATGCCGGCGATGTTTCTTTGTGGAACATTGTTGATATTGAAGAGGCCATGCAGGCTTCACCGTCTGTGAAATTAAGAAATTATATGTACAGAAACAGGGGTGACTTTACTTTCGATGATGTCAGTGACGAGTGGGGACTTGGAGAGAAAACTTTTTCAAATGGATCGGCTTATGCTGACCTTGATAACGATGGAGACCTGGACCTGATTATTAGCAATATCAATGATCTGGCACTGGTCTATGAAAATAAAGCAGATTCAATAAATGAGAATAATTATATCAGAATATTGCCGGTGGCAGACCGAAAGGGTGTAACTCCACTAAATACCAAAATCAGGATTGAATATCAGGGCGGAAAGCAGTACTTCGAAATCACAAGTGTCAGGGGGATGTATTCTACAAGTGAATATTTTGCGCATTTTGGTCTTGGTAAATTCGGCATAACAGAAAGAATAGTTGTAGAATGGCCGGATGGTAAAAAGAACATTTTCCGAAATCAAAAGGCCAATCAAACCATCCGGGCCTTTTATAGCAAAGCAAGTAATTCGCCAGTGGAAAGGGTGGAAAAGCCAGACCCGCTTTTTGTTGATATTACTGAGCAAATCGGGCTGATAATTAAACATAATGAAAATAACTTTGATGATTTTGAAAGGCAAATTATGCTCCCCCATAAATTTTCCGACAGGTCGCCTTGTTTTGCCGTAGGCGATGTAAATGGCGATGGGCTGGATGATATTTTTATGGGTGGGGTTGTGAATACAGAGGGGCGTATATTTAAACAAAACACTGACGGTTCCTTTGGGGTCATCCCTTTTCCTGACTCGAAGTCGGACAAAAAATCTGAAGACATTGATGCACTTTTTTTTGATGTGGAAAATGATGGAGACCTCGACCTCTATGTAGTAAGCGGAGGTAATGAATACCCGGCAGGGGCCAGGGAATATCAGGACAGACTATACATCAATGACGGTGTTGGCAATTTGACTAAATCGGAAAATCTAATACCCCCAATAAGAACCAGTGGAGGGAAAGTGCGCGGGGCAGACTTTGACAATGACGGGGACTCCGACTTGCTGGTGACAGGTATGCATATACCATGGAAGTATCCTTCACCAGCCACAACCGTGTTGTTGAAAAATGAAGGAGGCAAATTTGTGGATGTTACAGCACAGGCCGCTAAGGAGTTGATCAACATTGGATTGGTTTATGATGCGGCCTGGGTGGATTACAATCTTGACGGATTATTAGATATTGCGCTTGCAGGTGAATGGATGCCCTTTACCTTGTTCAGAAACACCGGTACACAATTTATCAATGAGACAAACAAGTTGGGGCTGGATGGCACGACGGGCTGGTGGAGGAGTATTGCCTTTGCCGATATGGACAACGATGGGGACGAGGATTTTGTGTTGGGTAATTTTGGTGCCAATTATGAATACAGGCCTGCCGGGAACAAACCATTTCATGCTTTTTACTACGATTTTGACATAAACGGAACCGACGACCTGGTGTTGGCTTACCACGAAAGAGACCGCATCTTCCCGGTAAGGGAAAAAGACCGTTCGGCCAGACAGGTGCCTTTTATAGGGATGAAGTTCAAGAGCTACCATGACTTTGCCAAAGCTGATATTTTTGAGATATATGGTGAAGAAAACATCTCAAATGCGCTACACTGCGAGGCCAACACTTTTTCAAGCGCCTATGTGGAAAATCAGGGAGGTAGGGCGTTTGTATTCCACCAGCTACCCTGGCAGGCCCAGGTTTCACCAATAAACGACATAATGCTTGATGATTTTAATTTGGACGGACACCAGGACATCCTTGCTGCAGGAAACCAATTTGGTGTGGAAGTTGAAACAGTAAGGCCTGATGCCGGGACGGGCGTATTGCTGGTGGGTGATGGTATGGGTAATTTTAGCCATGTTGATCAGCGCATTAGCGGTGTGGTATTGCCCGATGATATTAAAAACCTGACTTCTTTCAATTACCGGGATCAAAAAGTAATTGTTGTAGGAAGTAATAATGGCTTTTACAGGATGTTGTTATACGATCAGGTTACCGGTGAAGTTCCGACAACGAAGTAGCGCCTGTCGTGAAAGTAACGACATTGATAATTCCATCTAACTTCTTATTTTGAGAATGATTTTCTGACGGAAGTTAACTGCTTTACGTTACTTTCCAAAGTCTTAGAATCCGGGTTAAAACAATACCCTAAAAAATATGGATGTTGACAGGGAGAGGATTTATTGCTTGTTCTTTCTTTATCTTACCTTTTGTTTTTATTCCCCGTTTTTTAAGTTTTTTATAGATCAGAACGGGTATTGTAAGGTCTTTATCACTTTTTACGAATTGAGGATAATGACCATGTATACTTTTAAAAGCTTCAACCTGCGTGATGATATCCGGGGCACCTTCTTTAAATACACCCGTTGGATTTTCAATGCGGCAGTATCCATTGTCAAGTATCAGGCCAGGTTTGTCCCCCAGGTTTACTTTGCTTTTATGCCGGGCTTTTATTTTAGTACGTATATGTGGCTGATCCAGATTAACGATCCTTTCTTCACAATCTGTTTTTTTTTCATGGTACATTTCCAGTTGCTGGTTATACATGGCTTTGATTACCCATAACTTTTTTTGTAAACCATTCGGCAACGGAAACGGTTTTCCTTCAAACTTATCGAGC